>JAEZID010000037.1 GCA_023416195.1 Pseudomonadota bacterium
GCCCGCGCCGCCAAGGAGGCCGCATGACCATTCGAGTGACCACGCTGCCGAACGGGCTGCGCGTCGCGACCGACACCATGCCCGACGTGCAGTCGGTGTCGCTCGGCTGCTGGGTCGGCGTGGGCACGCGGAACGAGACGGCGTCGGTCAACGGCGTCGCCCATCTGGTCGAACACATGCTGTTCAAGGGCACAGAGCGCCGCTCGGCCTATCGCATCTCCGAGGAGATCGAGAATGTCGGCGGCCAGCTGAACGCCTACACGACCCGCGAGCAGACCGCCTATTACGCCAAGGTGCTGCACGAGGACACCGCCCTGGCGCTCGACATCATCGCGGACATGCTCCAGCACTCCAAGCTGGACGAGGACGAACTGGTGCGCGAGCGCACGGTGGTGTTGCAGGAGATCGGGCAGAGCATCGACACGCCCGACGACATCATCTTCGACCATTTCCAGTCCACCGCCTATCCGGGGCAGTCCCTGGGGCGTCCGGTGCTGGGCTCCGCCGACATCGTCGGGGCGCTGCCGCGCTCCGCGCTGGTCGAGTACATCGACGGGCACTACGGCGCCCCCGGCATCGTGTTGGCCGCCGCCGGCCGGATTGAGCACGACCGGCTGGTGGACATGGCGCTGTCGTCCTTCGGGACCCTGTCCGGCAAGCCGGTGTCGGAGGGCGAGGGCGCCCGCTACGTCGGCGGCGACTACCGCGAGGCCCGCGACCTTGAGCAGATGCACCTCGTCCTGGGCTTCGACGGGGTGGGGGTGCACGACCCCGACTATTACGCCCATTCGGTGCTGTCCACGCTGCTCGGCGGCGGCATGTCGTCCCGCCTGTTCCAGGAGGTGCGGGAGAAGCGCGGGCTGGTCTATTCCATCTACACCTTCACCGGCGGCTACCGCGACGGCGGGCTGTTCGGCGTCTACGCCGGCACCGGCGAGGACGAGGTGACGGAGCTGCTCCCCGTCGTCTGCGACGAGCTGGCCAAGGTCGCCGAGGACGTGACCGAGGACGAGGTGGCCCGCGCCGCCGCGCAGCTGAAGGCCGGAACGCTGATGGCGCTGGAAAGCACCATGTCCCGCTGCGAGCAGCTGGGCCAGCAGCTTCTGGTCTACAACCGCCCGGTTCCGGTCGAGGAGATCGTCACCAAGATCAACGCGGTGGACCGCGACGCCGTCGTCCGCGTCGCCCGGCGCCTGCGCGCCAGCCGGCCCACGGTCGCGGCCCTCGGCCCCATCGACCGGCTGGAGGATTACGACCGGATCGCGGCTCGTCTGGCGTAAGGGGAAGCCGGCATGATCCGCCTGCTGGGCAGCGGCCTCATCAGTCCTCCGGCGGTGCGGCTGGACGGCTCCGCCTGTTACATCCGGCCGCCCCTGCCGCGCGACTGGCGCGAATGGGCCGATCTGCGGGCGGACTCCCGATCCTTCCTGACCCCGTGGGAGCCGACCTGGCCGGCGGACGCGCTGACCCGCGCCGCCTTCGGCCGCCGCCTGCGCCGGCAGGCCCAGGAATGGCGCGACGACGAGGGCTACAGCTTCCTGGTGTTCGACCGGAACACCGACGCGCTGGTGGGCGGCCTGGGCCTCACCAACATCCGGCGCGGCGTGGCGCAGATGGGCACGCTCGGTTACTGGGTCGGGCAGACCCACGCGCGGCGCGGCTACATCTCCGGGGCGACGCGGCTGGTGCTGGACTTCGCCTTCGGGCAGTTGGGGCTGCACCGGGTCGAGGCCGCCTGCCTGCCGACCAACGCGGCCAGCCGGGGGCTGCTGGAAAAGGTCGGCTTCACGCATGAGGGCTACGCGCGCGGCTATCTGCGCATCGACGGGGCGTGGCGGGACCATGTGCTCTACGCCATCCTGCGCGAGGAATGGCGGGGATAGGGTACCATCGAAAGTGGGTGGGATAATGCCTTTTCGCGTAGGCGGAACATTGTACGCTTAACCGACGATTAACCCAAGGCGCACTCTTTCGCTATGACGCACGCAGCGAAAGAGGCGGAAATGTCTCCCAAGCCCATTCTGACGCAAGAAAATTCCCACCGTTACGCGGTCGAGCACGCTGGCCGCCGCGTTGCCCTTCAGTATGAGCCGGCCGGCTTTCAGAGCGGCTGGGCGGTCTACGCCGACGACACGCTGGTCGAGCGTTGCCCGGAATTCATGCAGGCGCGCGGCCTTGCGCTGGCGCTCGCCACGGAAGGGGCGTGATCGTCACGCCGATGTTGCGGTGATGCCTGCCGCCTATTCCGCGGCAGGCTTGCGGCCCAAGGCAACATCCATGGCCAACTGATCGATCCGGCCATCCAGGCGCGCGATCTCCTTCAGCCGCATGTTGCCCAGCATTTCCTTCATTTGACGCTGTTCGTCCTTGAAGGTGCGGAATTCACCTTCCAGCCCATCCATCCGGCCTTCCACGCCACCGATCCGGACTTCCACCCCGTCGATCCGTCCCTCCAGGCGCGCAATATCGTCCTTGGTGGCGAGCGTCGGCATCTGCGCCTCGACGCGTTCCACCTTGTCCAGAAGGACGGTCAGCAGGGTCTTCAGTTCGGCGTCCATGCCGGGCTCCCGGTGCGTACGATCGTACGATACCACCGCAAGGCGAGAGCGTACAGGGCGCTTACGCGTGCCCGGCCTGGCCCGACAGCATGGAGAGACTGACGCCGAGCTTGGCGATGGAACGCTCCCACTTGGTGTCGAGGTCGGGGTCGAACAGCAGATCCTCGTCGCAGGGGACGTTCAGCCAGCCGTTGGCCTGAATCTCCGCGTCGAGCTGGCCCGGTCCCCAGCCGGCGTATCCCAGCAGCAGGATGTTGCGCCGGGGACCGCGATCCTCCGAAATGGCGCGCAGAATGTCGATGGTGGCGGTCAGCGCAACCTCGTCGTCCACGACCAGCGTGCCTTCCCGCACATAATCGGTCGAATGCAACACGAAGCCGCGCCCGGATTCCACCGGCCCGCCGTAATGGACGGGCATGTTGGTGACCGGCTCCTCCACCTCCAGCTCCAGCTGTTCGAGCAGATCCTCGAACGTGACCGACCCGAACAGCCGATTCACGACGAGCCCCATGGCCCCGTCCTCGTTGTGAGCGCACATATAGATCACGGTGCGCTGAAAGCGCGGATCCATCATGCCCGGCATCGCGATGAGCAACTGGCCGGTCAGATATTCCGAGGACTTGGTCAGGTGCGGCATGGGCGTTATCCTTGTGTCCGGGGCGGAAGAGCCCACATGGGCATAGACCCATATGGACTTCAACCCGCAGCCGTCTTCACCCGAGTGTGACAGCACGGGCCAAGCTTTGTCATCCAGTATAGCGTCGGCCAGTATAGCTCCGGCTGGTGGCCATTTCCCTACTCATATGAGAACAGTCCGCGCGATGAAAAGGTTTGCCTCCCTGGTGCTCGCCATCCTGGCCTTGACCGTACCCGCAACGGGTAGGGCCGACACGGCGTGGACCAAGGCGGGGCCGGTCGAGGCGCGTCTGGTCGCGTCCGTTCAGGGAACCGGCGATCTGGCGGCCCTGCCGCTGGGGCTGGAACTGCGGCTGGAACCGGGGTGGAAGACCTATTGGCGCTCCCCCGGCGATGCGGGCTTCGCGCCCCGGCTGGACTGGGCGGGCTCGACCAATCTGAAGGAGGCCACGCTCGCCTACCCGGCGCCGCACCGCTTCACCGTTCTGGGATTCGAAACGGCCGGCTACGACGCCGAGGTGATGTTCCCGCTGACCGCCACCCTGGCGGAGCCGGGCAAGCCGGCCGATCTGGCGCTGAACGCCGAACTGCTGGTCTGCTCGACGATCTGCGTGCCGCAGACGGTCAGGCTGGGCCTGTCGATCCCCGCCGGACCGGCGACTCCGGGGCCGCACGCCAACGACATCGCGCGCGCCCAGTCGCAGGTGCCGGGCGACGGGCGCGCCGCCGGCCTGACGGTCGAGGCCGTGCGCGGCCAGGGAGCCGTTCTGGAAATCGAGGTCACCGGCCGGGAGTCTCTGGCCGCGCCCGACGTGTTCGTGGAGACCGACCCGCCGGTGTCCTTCGCGGCGCCCAAGCGCGTCTTCTCCGACGACGACCGCCGGGCGCGGCTGCGGCTGGAGGCCACCGACGCACCGGCTGGGCTGGAGCTTGCCGGGCGTGCGATGACGCTGACGGTGGTGGACGGCGACCGCTCCATGGAGACGGTGGCGACCGCCACGGCCGGGCTTGGCGGCACCGGGGGCGCGGCCGGCGGGCTGTTCGCCATGCTGGGCGTGGCGCTGCTGGGCGGGCTGGTCCTGAACCTGATGCCCTGCGTGCTACCGGTGCTGTCGCTGAAGCTGCTGTCCGTCGTGCAGCACGGCGGGCGTGCCCCGGCGGCGGTGCGCGCCGGGTTCCTGGCCTCGGCGGCGGGCATTCTGGTGTCCTTCCTGGCGCTGGCCGGCGCCCTGATCGCCGTGAAGGCGGCCGGCGGCGCGGTCGGCTGGGGCATCCAGTTCCAGCAGCCCTTCTTCCTCGTCTTCATGGTCGTGCTGGTGACTCTGTTCGCCGCCAACCTGTGGGGCCTGTTCGAGGTCCCGCTGCCGCGCGCCCTGGCCGACCGCATGGGCGGGCCGGAGGGGCATGGCCT
>JAEZID010000196.1 GCA_023416195.1 Pseudomonadota bacterium
CCCGAGCCGGATACCCAGACCGGCGTCAGTCATCAGCCTTCTTCACCGGCTCGGTCTGCGGAGCGGCGACGGTGCCCTCGGCCGGCTGACCCGCGAAGATCGGGGCGGCAGCCGGGTGCCCGGCGAAGATGCCGGCGGCCGGGTGCCCGGCAAAGATGCCCGCGGCCGGTTGACCCGCGAAGATGCCCGCCGCCGTCGTGGCCCCGGTGGCCGGCTGACCCGCGAAGATGTGGTTGCCGGCAGCGGCGCCCGTGGCGGGCTGACCGGCGAAGATCGGGCCGCCGGCCGTGGCGCCCGCCGCCGGCTGGGCGACGAAGATGAACGCGCCCGTGGCCGCGCTGGGAATCGGCTGAGCGACGAAGATGATGGCACTGGCGGTGGCGCCGGTGGCGGGTTGGCCAGCGAAGATCGGGCCGCCCGTCGGCTGGCCAGCGAAAATCCCGGCGGCCGGGTGGCCGGCGAAGATTCCAGCGGCCGGATGGCCGGCAAAAATCCCGGCGCCCGCCCCGCCGTTCGTGCTGGCGCCAGTGGCCGGCTGGCCGGCGAAAATCGGACCGCCGGCCGGCGGAGGCGTGACGGCGGGCGCGCTGGCGCTGGCGACGGCGGCGGCGGTGGCGATCGACTCGGCGGCCACGTCCGGATCGACGTCTTGGCCCTTGGCGGTCAGGGTGCGCAGCGCATCACCGGCGGCCGACCGCACCGCCTCGGCGTTCACGCCGTCGAAACCGCTGCTGGCGAGCAGGGTCCGCTTGCCGGCGGCGTCCAGGCCGTTCAGCGTGTTGCGGAACTCGCTGTCGGTGGCGAGGCGTTTGATGAGGTCGAGCGCGCGATTGTTCGCCATCGGATTCCCCCCTGCTGTCCCGTTTGCCTGAAACGACACCCGCTTTCGCTGTGCGCATTGCGGTGTATGCAAGTTATTATAGGCAGCGATAACGATGGAACTACCACCGAATTTCCACGACCGTGAGTGCGTACGAATGCGATAGCGCTCTCATGCGACGTTTTGCTGCACGCCGCGCCCATCTCTCGCAGGTTGCATCTTCCTCTCCCGAAGGGACGGCTGACACGGGCGGGCGGTCTGTGCCAGGGTCATGGTGCGCCGCCCAGCACATCGGGAGGGAATCGCGATGGTGGACAACGCGGTTCGAAGCGGGAATTCCGGCTGGGTGCCGGCGCCGCCCTCGGTGCGCGCCATGCGGCTGGCTTCCGGCCTCGTGATCTTCAGCTTCGTGACGACGCATCTTCTGAACCACGCGATGGGCCTGATTTCGCTGGACGCGATGGGCGTGGCGCGCGGCTGGTTCGTCGCCTTCTGGCGCAGCACCCCGGCGACGATCCTGTTCTACGGGTCGGTGCTCGTTCACGCCGCCCTGGCGATGGTGGCCCTGTACCGGCGCCGCACGCTGCGCATGCCGCCGGGGGAACTGGTGCAACTGGTCCTCGGGCTGGCGATTCCGTTCCTGGTGATCCCGCACGCGGTGGGAACGCGGCTTCATGCCGACCTGACGGGGCTTGAGGACACGTACGACGTGGTCGTGCAGACTCTGTGGGTGGACGCCCCCATGGCCGGCCTGCGCCAAATGCTGACTCTGCTGGTGGCCTGGACGCACGGCTGCATCGGCATTCACTTCTGGCTGCGCCACCGGTCCTGGTATCCGGCGGCTGCACCCTGGCTGTTCGCCGTGGCCTTGCTGATCCCCGTCCTGGCCCTGATCGGCTTCGCCCAGGCGGGCAAGGAGGTCGCCGAGCTGGTCGCGCGCTACGGGCCCGAGGCGCGCGGCCCCGATCCGCCGATGCTGGAGTGGGTGCGGTCGGGCGCTTACGGCCTGTTCGGCGGGGCCATCGCGGCGACCCTCGCGGCGCGGGGCGTGCGGGCGGTGCAGCGGCGCAGCACGCTGGTGCGGATCGCCTATCCCGACCGCCAGATCGTCGCCGTGCCGCGCGGCTTCAGCGTGTTGGAGGCGAGCCGGCTCGCCGGGATTCCGCACGTCTCGGTCTGCGGTGGGCGGGGCCGCTGCTCGACCTGCCGGGTGCGCATCGTGGAGGGGGCGGACAAGTTGCCCGAACCGAGCGCGGAGGAGCGCGCCACGCTGGACCGGGTCAGGGCGCCGCAGGGGGTCCGGCTCGCCTGTCAGTTGCGCCCCACCGCCGACCTCTCAGTGATTCCGCTGATCCGCTCCACGCCGCTGGGACCGAGGCCGCGCACCGACGGCCGCTGGAGCGGCGAGGAACGCGCCATCGCCGTCCTGTTCTGCGACTTGCGCGGCTTCACCGCCCTGTCCGAACAGAAGCTGCCGTTCGACGTGGTCCATCTGCTGAACCAGTATTTCGCCATGATCGGGCAGGTGGTGGAAGGGGAGGGCGGGCGTGTGGACAAGTTCATCGGCGACGGCGCCATGGCCCTGTTCGGGGTGGACGGCAACCCGGACCGCGCCTGCCGTCAGGCCATCGCCGCCGCCTGCGCGGTCGCCGCCGGGGTCGAGGAGATGAGCCAAGGCTTGCAGACCGAGGTGTCCCACCCGCTGCGTCTCGCCATGGGGCTGCACGCGGGCGTCGCCATTGTCGGGGAGATGGGGTACGGCCCGGCGACCTCGCTCACCGCCGTCGGCGACGTGGTCAACGTGGCGAGCCGGCTGGAGGGCCTCGCCAAGGAACTGGACGCGGAACTCGTCGTCTCCGACACGGTTGTCCGGCGGGCGGGGCTGGACCTCGGCGACGGTGCCGCGCGGGACATCGCGGTGCGCGGCCGGGCGGCTCCGGTGCGGGTTCTGGTCCTGCCCCGGACGGCGCCGTTGCAGGCGGCGCTGAGGCGCCCAGCCTAACCGGTCGGATTAACCATTCGCACACAAGCCTTGACATGGCAGTGGCCCTGACACAATTATATTGCACTGCAGCAAAACAAGAACCCATTCCGGGAGAGACGCCTTCTCGATCCTTGAGGAGGTTTCCTTGATCACCACGCATTCCGACGTCTCATCCGCCAATCCCCCCTCGGCCACCTTCTCCTCGGCCCTTCCGTCCGCCACGGAGTTGCGCCGCATCCGCCGCGAAGCCGAAGAGATGCGCGTCGCGACCATCCGCAACATCGTCCGCAGGCTGATCACGGCCCTGTCCGGCTTCGGCCGCGCGCCCTCCCTGCGTCTGGGCGAGCGCCGGGCGTAAAGCGCCCTCTTTCTTGAAAATCCTGCGAACCCCACCGCGCCCACGGGGCGCGGCGAGGGCTTTCCTTGTCTTTTGTCAATCCATGGAGTTCGTCATGGAAAAGCGAGCGGTCGCCCTCGGCGGCTTCGGTGGCTTCAACCTGCATGGGGCGGGTGTTCTGACGGCGCTGGACCGCACCGGCGCGATGCCCGACCTGTTCACGGTGACCTCCGGGCAGATCGTCGTCCTCGCCGCGTGGCTGCGCGGCGAGAACCTGCGTGATCTGCTTCTGCACCGGGATCGCGCGTCCGGCCCGTTCCAGACCTGGTGGACGGCCATCTTCGGCCACACCGGCGTCTTCCGGCCCGCCATCCATGAGCACGCGCGCCGCTGGCTCGACGTGCCGCTGTCGCCGGACGCCATGCTGGAACGGCTGATGCCGGCCCGCCAGTATCTTCCCGCCCGCGAGACCGGCTACGCCGACGAGATCGCGCGCACGCTGAACGAGGCCGAGGTCGGCGTGGTGTTCAACACCTACGACTTCCGGGCCGGGGTGGGGGTGCTGCACGGCAACCCCGCCGCGCGCCGCCTGATGGCCGGCGAGGTCGGGCTGGAGGACATCACGCCCGAGGCGGTGCAAAGCGCCCTGTGGCTGTACCTCTACGGTTTCGAGGAGGCGCCCGGTGGCCTGATCGACGGCGCCTATCACCGCAGCGTCATCCTGGCCGAACTGCACGGCTTCGATCGGGTGACCGTAGCGGCGCCCTTTCCGGTGTCGTGGCTGGGGCCGGTGCCGAAGAACCAGCTGGAGGTGGAGAACTGGAAGATCCGCCAGTGGTTCGCCAACTCCTACAAGGCCGAGGTGGCCCGCCTGCGCCGCGTGATCGAGCTGATCGACCGGGGCACGTTGCAGGATCCGGCCTACCGCATCCGGTCCCTGACCGAGCTGCCGTTGCGCCGGCATTACGGCTATTTCGACTACTTCACCGAGAAGGAGGAGGTGTTCGACGACGCCCTGGTTCAGGCGCTCGACGCTTTCGGGGAGCCGGCGCATCGCCGGATCCGCTCTGCCGGATAAGTGACGTTCCTCATGCCCGCCCCAACTGTTGAAGGGAAGGGCAGACATGAGGAAACGCCATGGCCACCGAACGCAACCGGCCGGACGGCGCGTCGTCCGGCACCTCATCGGGCAGCAATTCATCGAACGGCGACAAGCCGTCCATCGTCGATCTGGTCACCGACCCCGAACGGTTCGACCAGTGGCAACGCCAGCGTGAACGGGAAGAGGCGGCGGACAAGCGCTCGCCGTCCTCCGACCGGCCCGCATCGGACCGGCCGCCATCGGACCGTCCAGCATCGGACCGTGACGAGCGCGGCCGGGATTCCTGATGGAGTCCCGGTCGATGCTGGTGTCCGAGCTCATGTCCAAGACGCTGGAATTCATCTCCCCCGACGCCACGGTGCAGGAGGCGGCGACCCTGCTGGGCGAACTGGACGTCGGCGCCTTGCCGGTCGGCTCGCCCGAGGATTTGCAGGGCATCCTGACAGACCGCGACATCCTGTTCCGCGTCGTGGCCGAAGGGGCGGACAACGCCCGGACGCGCGTGCGGGACGTGATGTCCACGACCCTGTTCACCTGCCGCGACACCGACACGCTGGCGACGGCCATGGACATCATGGGCTCCTACCATGTCCGCCGCCTGCCGGTCCTGAACGGGGACGGGTGCGTCGTCGGCTGGGTCGCCCTGTCGGACGTTTCGCGCCGGCTGCTGCTGGACACCGGCGCGGTGCAAGACGCCCTCGGCGAACTCAGCGCGTCGGGACAGGAGGTCTGACGGCGCGCCCCTCGCCCCGCATGCCGAAGCGGCGATTCAGCCGGACCACGAGGTCGCCCGGCAGGTCAAGCCGGTGCGCGAGGTAGCGCAGATAGGACCGGTTGACCGCCGTTTCCCTGTCCGACACGGCCAGATCCAGCACGGCCAGGGAAACGGCGTAGAAGCGCGCCGCCATGCGCGGCGTGTCCGCCCGGCGAACGAGGGTTTCCAGGCACGGCGGCTCCTCGATGATCCGTTCCAGATCCCGCCGTTCGGCCTCGCCGATCCGGCTGGTGCGCAGCGCGGCCCGGATCCGTCCACGCTCCCTCGGGTCGAGCGCACCGTCGGCGTGCGCGGCGGCGGCCATGGCGCGGATCAGCAGGTCGGCCTCCTCCGCAGCCACCGCGTGCAGGTCGGAGGTGGGCAGATCCAGCAGCCGGTGCCGCTGCCGCAGATGGGCTTCCAGGATCTGCCGGGCCAGCGTGGCGAACAGCACGGGCTGATGCCCGAGCCGCCGGCCGAGGCCGTTGTTCCCGGTCCGCTCGTTCCCATCCTGGGAGGGTGTCTGGTCTTGCGTGGTCATACCCCGAAAACGGACCGTCGAACGGGTTTGTTTCCGCCGTGGCGGGAACACCGCCGGATGCCCGTGGTTACGCCTCGACCAATCGTCGCAATTTGATGGATACGGCACCGGATGACCACACCGCAGCTCCTGTCCTTCGCCCTGGTCGGCGGCGTGGTGGTCCTGCTCGTGTGGAACCGTCTGCGCTACGACGTGGTGGCCGTGCTGGCGCTTCTGGCCGCCGTCGCCCTGGGGCTGGTGCCCGCGAAGGAAGCCTTCTCCGGCTTCTCCGACGACATCGTCATCATCGTCGCCTCGGCTCTGATCGTCAGCGCGGGCATCGCGCGGTCCGGCGTGATCGACGCGCTGGTGCGGCCGATGGCGTCCAGGCTCGACACGCCCGGCCGGCAGATCGCCTTCCTCGGCGGGGCGGTGGCCTTCATGTCGGCGCTGATGAAGAACATCGGCGCGCTCGCCATCTTCCTGCCCATCGCCATGCAGCTGGCCCGCCGCCACCGCACGGGCGTGCACAAGGTGCTGATGCCGATGGCTTTCGCCTCGCTGATGGGCGGGCTGATGACGCTGGTCGGCACCTCGCCCAACATCATCGTGTCGCGCGTGCGGGCGGAGATGACCGGCGAGCCCTTCGCGATGTTCGACTATCTGCCGGTGGGGCTGGGGATCACGGTGGCCGGTCTGGCCTTCTTGGTGGTCGGCTGGCGCCTGCTGCCGGAGGACCGCAGCGGCGCCCGCGCGCCGGAGGAGACCTTCGCCGTCGAGAATTACGCCAGCGAGATGCTGCTTCCCGCCACATCGCCTTTCGTCGGGCGCACGGTGGGGGAGGTGGAGGCCCTGGCGGAAGGGGAGGCGGCGGTCATCGGCCTGATCCGCGAGCGGTTCCGCCGCTACGTGCCGGACGACCATTGGGTGCTGCTGGGCGGCGACATCCTCGTGCTGGAGGGCGACGCCCCGGCGCTCCAGCGCATCGTCCACGGCGCGGCGCTGGAGCCGGTCGGCCTGCCGGGCGATCCCGGGGTGGGGGAGGCGCTGATCGTGGAGGCGGTGGTGACCCCCGATTCCCCCCTGGCCGGCCAATCGGCCCGCCGCGTGAACCTGCGCCGGGAGTTCGGGCTCAGCCTGCTGGCGGTCAGCCGGCGCGGCGCGCGCATGACCCAGCGCCTGCACCACATCCTGTTCCAGGAAGGCGACCTCCTGCTGCTTCAGGTGCCGACCGACCGCTACCCGGACGCCCTGGCCGACGCCAAGCTCATTCCTTTGGCCGAACGCCACCTCCAGCTCGGCCGCCGGCGCCCGGCCTGGGTTCCGGTCGGCATCGTCGCCGTCACCATGCTGGTCGTCGGCTTCAATCTGGCGCCGCTGGCCGTCACCTTCCTGGCGGCGGCGGCGGCGATGGTCGTCACCGGCGTTCTGACCGCCGACGAGGCCTACAACGCCGTGGAATGGCCGATCCTGGTCCTGCTGGCCGCCCTGATCCCGGTCAGCGGCACGCTGGAGAGCACCGGCGGCACCGACCTGATCGCCGGGCTGCTGGCCCAGGCGTCGGGCAATCTGCCGCCCTTCGCCAACGTCACGCTGATCATGGCCGCCGCGATGGCCGTGACGCCCTTTCTCAACAACGCGGCGACCGTGCTGGTGATGGCCCCGATCGGGGCGAGCCTCGCCAATCAGCTTGGCCTCAACCCCGATCCGTTCCTGATGGCGGTGGCGGTCGGGGCGGGCAGCGACTTCCTGACGCCCATCGGCCACCAGTGCAACACGCTGGTCATGGCGCCGGGCGGCTACCGCTTCGGCGACTACCCCCGGCTGGGCGGGCCGCTGTCGCTGCTCATCCTCGTGCTGGGGACCTGGCTGATCGTCATGGTCTGGCCGCTTCGCTGAGCATGCCCTCGATATCAGTCCTCGATGATTTCCACACCCTGTCGGCTCAGTTGTTCAAGGTTGTCCTTCATGGCCTTGAGCTGTTCGGGGGAGTGCCCCTGCCAGTCCGTGACCTCGCCCGTGACGCGAAGCGGATGGCGAGAGCGGTATGATTTCGTTGGATTGCCGGGATACTTCTTGTCCGTCAGATTGGGGTCGTCTTCGATCGGGCCGGTCGGCTCCACCACGTAAATTCTGCCGGGTCCTTCGCCAAGAGCCAGCTCGGCCCCCCAGGCGGCCGCATCCAACGTGGCCGTCAGATAGACGAAGGCCGCCTTTTTCCTCTTGCCGTAGTTGGGGGTGTAGCCGGGCGCGATCAGGTCCCCCCGCTTCAGGTCGGCCTTCGTGCCATGGTAGAACAACGGCGAACTCGGATCGTCAATGGCGGCCACCGGCGCGCCCCCTCTGCTGTTCGGCTAATCGGCTAAGCTGCCGCAAATTGCGATCCTCCATTTGTAAATCCCGGCGACGAAGAATGCAGCGTGAAAGATTGTCGGCCGGGGTCGGCACCACCAAGGCCACGCACCCGCGACCTGATCGTTGCCACTCCCTCCACCGATAAATCGCATAAGGGGTCTTATGGAAAACAAAAGATCATCCTCTCATGGGGTTTACCGTGGCGCGGGAACACCATACATCGCGCGGGGTTTCACTTTCGCGACAGGCAGACCGCATGAGAGCCTTCATGGACACCCCGATGGACTCCGTAGCCGAGGCCCGGCGCAAAGCCGGTTTGGAGATTCAGACGCTGGCCGAGGATTTCGAGCGGAGCGATGAAGCGGCCTTCCGCCGCACGCGCATCGCCTGCTGGGTCGTGGTGGCGGTCGTCACCCTGGTTCTGCTGGTGCTCCTGGTGGCCGGTGGCGACTGGCGCTATCTGGGGGCCTTCTGGCTGTTCGTCGTCGGTTTCACCTGGGCGGGCTACTGGGTCTCGTCCCGCCGCCAGCGCGAACAGACCAGCCGCCTGCGGGCGCTTGCTGTCCGCTGGCTGAGCGACGAGCCACCGCCCGCTTATCAATAAGGGCCGTGCCAATGCATTCTATGCCGCTGGGTCAGCGCCGCCGACCGGTGTAGAAGCCCGCCACGGCGCAGCACAGCGCCGCCACCACGATACGGATCGGCGTCGGATCGTAGGCGACCACGACCACCAGCAGGGCCAAGGCCCCGAACATCATCGCCACCCCCGCAACCCGCATCGCCGCCCCCGCCCCTTTGCCCACGCCCTTCCGGCGGAACAGCGGCGGGCGATGCCCGCTCCGCACCCTTGCGACGTACCCAATCCGGGGCGTTGCCGCTCTTTCGGTCCGTGGCGAAGGCCGGAGTTCAGTCCGCCCCTTCCGCCGCCTCCCTGGTGACACGGTCGTTCGCGATCCCGGCGATGCCCTTGGCGGCTTCCCCCGTCGCCCCGGTCTCGGCCCGCGCGATGCGGGTGTAGAGGGCGAGCGCCTGCGCCACCACCTGATCCATGTTGTAGTAGCGGTAGGTCGCCAGCCGCCCGACGAAATGCACGTTCGGCGTGGTGTCGGCCAGCGCCTGGTACTTGCGGTACAGCGCCGCGTTCTCCGCCTTCGGCACCGGGTAGTACGGATCGCCCTCGGTCGAGGGGAATTCATAGGTCAGGCTGGTCTTGCCGGCATGGACCTGCCCGGTCAGGTGCTTGTACTCGGTGATGCGGGTGAAGGGCACGTCCTCGCCGGGGTAGTTCACCACCGCCACCGGCTGGAACCACTCGCGCTCCACCGTCTCGTGCCGGAAGCGCAGCGACCGGTAGGGCAGCTTGCCGTAGCGGTAATCGAAGAACTCGTCGATCGGGCCGGTGAAGATCAGATTGTCGTGCTGGACCTCGCGCGCCACCTCGCGGTAATCGGCGTTCAGCATGATCGTGATGTTGGGATGGTCCAGCATGTTCTCGAACATGCGGGTGTAGCCGTGCAACGGCATGTTCTGGAAGCTGTCGCCGAAATAGCGGTCGTCGTCGTTGGTGCGCGTCGGCACGCGGGCGGTCACCGCCTTGTCCAGTTCCGACGGATCCAGGCCCCACTGCTTGCGGGTGTAGCCTCGGAAGAACTTCTCGTACAGCTCGCGCCCGACCGCGCCGACCACCACGTCCTCGGAGGTGCGGACCTCGGGCACCGGCTCGGCGCGTTCCCGGAAGAAGGCCGCCACCCCGGCCTCGTCCAGGTCCAGGCCGTAGAGCCTGTTCACGGTGGTGCGGTTGATCGGGATGGGGACCAGCTGTTGGTCCACGCTGGCCAGAACCTTGTGCTCGTAGGGGCGCCACTTGGTGAAGCGCGACAGGTAGTCGGCGACCTGTTGGGAATTGGTGTGGAAGATGTGCGGGCCGTAGCGGTGGATCAGCAGGCCGTCGTCGTTGTGATGATCGTAGGCGTTGCCGCCGATGTGCGGCCGGCGGTCGATCAGCAGGACCCGCTTGCCCAGCCCCGCCGCGAGCCGTTCGGCGAGCACGCTGCCGGCGAAGCCCGCCCCGACGATCAGGTAGTCGAATCCGGCACGGCCACCCCCTGGATGTTGCCCGGGACGTCCGATGTAGGCGGGCGCCGTGGAGCCTTGCCCGTAATGCAGATCACGCATCCGATCAGCCCTTCCATGCGAGCCCAGGTCCAGGCTCAGGACATGACCGGCAACGCTCCATCGACCTCTTCGATCCAGGGACCGGGATCTGCGACGGCGGCGACAGGCGGTTTCCCGCGTCTTGAAAGCGGATGAAAGCGGGAGATTTCGTTCGCCGCGACCGGCGGGGTACGCCGAAAACCTCCCACCCCAACAGGACGAGAGGTTTTGTCTGTGCGTGTTAAGCCTTCCGCACGCCCCGCCGGGCGCGCTTCTTGCGGAAGCGGTCGATGCGTTCGATGACCTCGCCCAGTTCCGATGCCTCCTCGACCTCGCCGAGGTGCAGGAGCACGCGGATGTAGGTGTCGATCAGGCCGAGGACGGCCTCCTCGTCGGTGATGCCGTGCGCCGGACGGCCCAGGGCGTCCACGATCAGGGTCCCGCTGTCGGCGAGCGCCTCGGCCACCTCGTTGATGGCGGCCTCAAGCGCCTCGTCATCGCCCTCCGGCGCTTCCAGCACCGGGTCGAGCATGTCGGGAAAGGAAAGCCGGTCGGCGGGATATCCAGCCATGGGCTACGCTCCGGAAATCAATGACGGGCTGTGCCCGCTCCGGTCATTATAACCGGATCGGGCGGCCTTTTGCATGGGGGGACGGATCGCCACGATCTTCCCTCCCGGAAGATCCTACGTTGAAAGGGGATGTTCGGTTCCTGAACCGTCCGCTAGGCCGCCATGCGTTCCGGGACGTCCTCTTCCGCCTCTTCGGCACCGAAGCCCGTCCACGGGATCAGTTCCCGACCGTTGTTGGCGAGGCGGAGCGGCTCGATCCGGCCGGCCACCGACGCGCCGTCGCGGGACAGGCGGATGATGTCGCCGTCCTCCGGAATCACCGCGCGCTCCACGCCGCAGGCGCGGGCAAGGCGGGCGTGGGCCTCCAGATGCTCCAGCGTGCCGTGCACCGGCACGGCGAAGCGCGGGCGGATCAGGTCGTACATGCGGATCAGGTCGTCCCGCTTCGGGTGGCCGGAGACGTGGACCGGCGCGTCGGCCGGCGTCACCACCTCGACCCCCTTGGCCTTCAGATGGTTCTGCACGTCGGCAAGGACCTCCTCGTTGCCGGGGATGGCGCGGGCCGAGAAGATGACCGTGTCGCCGCCCTCCAGCCACAGGTCGCGGTGCCCGTCGCGGGCCAGGCGGCTCAGCGCCGCGCGCTCCTCGCCCTGGCTGCCGGTGCACAGGAACACGAGGTTCCGGCGCGGGGTCCAGGACGCTTCCTGCACGCTCATGAACTCCGGCAGGTCGCCCAGATAGCCGCTGTCGCGCGCCGCCTTCTCCATGCGCAGCATGGACCGGCCGACCAGCACGACCTTGCGGTCGTTGGCGGCGGCGGCCTCGACGACGGCCTTCATGCGCGCCACGTTGGACGCGAAGCCGGTGACCGCGATGGCCCCCTTGCGGCCGGCGAAGGTCTGCATCAGGCCGGCGCGGGCGTCCGCCTCCGACCCGGTGGAGCCGTCCACGTTGGCGTTGGTGCTGTCGCACAGCATCGCCAGCACGCCCTGGTCGCCCAGGCGCTTCAGCGCGGCGATGTCGGCGGTCTCGCCGATCAGCGGGTTGGGGTCGAACTTCCAGTCGCCGGTGTGCAGCACCGTGCCCGCCGGGGTGTGGATCGCCAGGGAGACCGGCTCGGGAATCGAGTGGGTCATGGCGATGGACTGCACCTTGAACGGACCGACCGGGAAGGACGCGCCGACCTCGAACACCCGGATCCGGGCCTCGCGCAGCGTGCCCTTCTCCTTGAACCGGTCACGGATGACGTGCGCGGCAAAGGGGGTGGCGTAGATCGGGCACTTCAGGCGCGGCCACAGGTGGTGGATGGCGCCGATGTGGTCCTCGTGGGCGTGGGTCACGACCAGCCCGACCACATCCTCCATCCGCTCCTCGATGAAGGTCGGATCGGCCATCAGGCTGTCGATGCCCGGCGCCTCGTCGCCCATGAAGGCGACGCCGGCGTCCACGATCAGCCATTTCCCGGCATGACCGTAGAGCGCCATGTTCATGCCGATCCGCGAACAGCCGCCCAGCGGCAGAAAGAGGATTTCGTCGTTGCCGGGAACCGGCCCCTTCACCTTGCGCGGGGCGGTCGGACGGTTCTGCTTCGGGCGGAATCCGCCCTTCGACGCCATGCGGCGCCGCTTCGGTTCAAAGGACATACTACCTACAGTTCAGTCACAAACTGCCGGCATTCACCGCTGCCGGACGGGCGTGCATCGCTCGTCGATGCGCAAAGGGGTGGACCTCCCCGGTCTGCCGGCGGCGCCAGGACATTGGGGAGATGTCGAGGCAGCCACCCGGCGTCCGGCCGGGGAGGAGGGCGGGCGCACCCGGCATGAGGGCGCCGCAACCGTGAATTCTGGGGTTGAAGGACGATGACGCGGAAAGAGGTTTACGTTGCTCGCCGAAGAACGGCTCAACAACCGCATCGTCGAAAATTTTGGGCCAAAAAGTGTGGGCCGAGTCCCTTCAGGTCCATCGGCGACTGACCTTATATGACCTTTCCGCCGTTTCTTTCAAGGGCTAACGAACAAAGACGCTTCGCCGCGGCCGTTTCGTCGTCATGGCTGCCCTGCTTCCGCTTGGCACCCGGTTGATCGGCCATCCAGCCCGAGGCAAGATGCCGCACCTTACCCACCCGCATGAACATCCACCGCACGAACACGAGGCACCGATGCCGAACAGCCTGAAATTCTACATCGATGGCGCCTGGGTCGATCCGGTGGCCGCCCCGGCGGGCGGCGCGACGCTCGACGTGATCGATCCGGCAACGGAGGAACCGTTCGCCACCATCGCCATGGGCACGTCGGCGGACGTTGACCGGGCGGTCGCCGCCGCCCGCGCCGCCTTCCCGGCCTTCGCCGCCACATCGCGCGAGGAGCGGCTCGCCCTGATGCGGCGCCTGCTGGACTGCTACAAGGCGCGCTACGACGAGTTCGCGGACATCCTGTCGCGCGAGATGGGCGCGCCGAAGACCCTGGCCCATCGCGCGCAGGCCGCGATGGGAACCGCCCATCTCTCCAAGATGATCGAAACGCTGGAGACGTTCGCGTTCGAGGAACTGCGCGGCCCGACCCTGATCAGCAAGGAGCCGATCGGCGTCGTCGGCATGATCACGCCGTGGAACTGGCCGATCAACCAGATCATGTGCAAGGTCGCTCCAGCCCTCGCCGCCGGCTGCACGATGGTTCTGAAGCCGAGCGAGATCGCGCCGCTGAACGCCATTCTCTTCGCCGAGGTCATGCACGAGGCCGGGGTGCCGAAGGGCGTGTTCAACCTCGTCAACGGCGACGGCCCGACGGTGGGCGAGGCCATCGCGCGCCATCCCGAGGTCGACATGGTGTCCTTCACCGGATCGACGCGGGCCGGCGTCCTGGTCGCCAAGGCGGCGGCCGACACGGTCAAGCGCGTGCACCAGGAGTTGGGCGGCAAGTCCGCCAACATCATCCTGGACGACGCCGACCTGAACCGCGCGGTGAAGCTGGGCGTCGAGGGTTGCATGAGCAACAGCGGCCAGTCCTGCAACGCGCCGACCCGGATGTTCGTGCCGGCGGCGCTCCACGAGCAGGCGGTGGCGGTCGCCCGGACCACGGCCGAACGGCTCAAGGTCGGCGCGCCGTCCGAATCCGACACCCGGCTCGGCCCGGTCGTCAGCCAGATGCAGTACGACAAGATCCAGCGCCTGATCGAAGCCGGCATCGCGGAAGGCGCCGACCTCGTGACCGGCGGTCCCGGCCGTCCCGAAGGGCTGAACCGCGGCTATTATGTCCGGCCGACGATCTTCGCCAACGTCACCGACGACATGACCGTCGCGCGTGAGGAGATTTTCGGCCCGGTGCTGGCGATCCTCCCCTACGGCAGCGAGGAGGAGGCGATCCGGCGCGCCAACGACACGCCCTACGGCCTTGCCTCCTACGTCCAGTCGGGCTCGCTGGAGCGTGCCCGCAAGGTGGCGGCGCGGATGCGCAGCGGCAACGTCTACATCAATTACCCGGCCTGGGACGCCGGCGCGCCGTTCGGCGGCTACAAGCAGTCCGGCAACGGGCGCGAATACGCCGATTTCGGCCTGGAGGAGTTCCTGGAGATCAAGGGCACCGTCGGCTACGCGCCGGCCTGATCCGGTACGGAAGGCGGACAAGGAGGGAGGTGGGGCCGCTCAGGCCGCACCTCCCCCTTGTCAAATATATCCTAACGTTCGCGGAAGGCGCGGCGGAAGCTGTCGAGCACGGGGGTCAGCGCGTAGAGCGCCACCGTGGTCTCGCCCGTCCGGATCATCACCTCCGCCGGCATGCCGGGCAGCGGCACCAGCCCGTCGAGCTTCGCGAAATCCTGCTCCTGCATGCGGATGTAGCCGGCGTAATAGCCCTGCCCCGTCACCCTGTCGGTCAGCCGGTCGGCCGAAACATAGGAGACGGTGCCGCCCACCGGGTCGGTCGGATGGCCGCGCGCCGGCAGAAGCCGCACCTCGGCCGGCAGCCCGACATGGACGGCGTCCACGTCCTCGGGGCGAAGCTGAACGCGCACGGTCAGCCGGTCCTCCCCGGGCACGAGGTCGAGCAGCGGTTCCCCGGCGCCGATCACCCCGCCCGGCGTGTGGATGCGCAGGTCCGTGACAACGCCGGCCTCCGGCGCCTTGACCTCCGTGCGGGTCAGCGTGTCGGTGGCCGCCTGGATGCGTTCGGTCAGGTCGTGGATCTGCTGCTGCGTCTCGCGCAGCTGTTCGGCCACGCCGTTCAGATGGTCGTTCTGCACATCGAGAATCGCGGTTTCCGCTTCCGCGATGATCCGTTGCGAGCGGGCGACCCCGGCGATGGCCTCGCCGCGCTGGCCTTCCAGTTCCGCCTTCAGCCGCTCCAGGCCGAGGATGCGCGTGCGCCGCTCCAACCCCTTGTCCACCAACGGCTGGACGGCGGCGATTTCCTCGTCCGCCAGTCCGATGCGGCGGTCGATGCTGACCTGTTCGGCGTTCAGGCCCCGGATTTCGGCGTGGGTCTGCTCGATGCGCTGGCGGTACTGCGTGGTCTTGGAATCGAGCAGCGAGCGGCGCGTCTGGAAGATCCGCCACTGCCCCTCCAGAATGCGGGACACGACGGGCCCCACCACGGGATCATCGCGCCGCGCTCCCAGCGCCTCCGGCACGATGATGGAGGCGTCGCCGGCCTGCTCGGCCAACAGCCGCGCCTCGCGGGCGAGCGCGTCCCACAGCTGCCCCTGGAGCGCCGACAGCGTCGTCCGCGCCCGCGTGTCCTCCAGCCGGACCAGCGTCTGGCCGGGCGTCACCGCCTCGCCGTCATGGACCAGGATGGCGGAGACGATGCCGCCCTCGAAATGCTGGACGGTCTTGCGCTTGCTCTCCGGCTCGACCACGCCGGGGGCGAGCGCCGCGCTGGCCAGGGGCGCGTAGGCCGACCAGACGCCGAGGCCGACCACGAACACCCCGACCAGCAGAGAGCCGGCGACGGCCGCCCGGCGCACGCGCGGCAACGGCGTCGCGGAGATCGGCGGCAGATCCGGGTCCGGCCGGTGATCGACGATCAGGGTCATGGAAGCCCCTATCAGCTTTGGCGCCGCTGGACGGCCGCGTTCTGTGTGGCGGCCGGCGTGGTCGCCGACGTTGCCGCCTGGGCGGAATTGAGCCGCGCGATCAGCTCGTTGCGCTGGCCGTAGACCTCCATCACGCCGTCGCGCAGCGCCATGATGCGGTCGGCGATGCCCAGGATGCTCGGCCGGTGGGTCACCACGACCACCGTGGTGCCGTCCTCGCGCATCTGGCGGATGGCGTCCAGAAGCGCCTCTTCTCCCGCCGTGTCGAGGCTGGAGTTCGGCTCGTCCAGCACGACCAGCTTCGGCCCGCCGTACATGGCGCGGGCAAGGCCCAGCCGTTGCCGCTGCCCGCCGGACAGCCGGACGCCGCCGTCGCCGATTTCCGTGTCGTAGCCCTGGGGCAGGCGCAGGATGGTTTCGTGCAGTCCGGCCAGCTTCGCCACGCGGATCAGCTCGCGCGGGTCGGTCTCCTCGGGCCGGCGCAGCCGGGCGATGTTGTCGCGCACGGTGCCCGTGAACAGCTCGATGTCCTGCGGCAGATAGCCGAGGTAGCCGGATCCGCCGGAATCCAGCCAGCTCGCGATATCGGCACCATCCATCCGCACGGCCCCGGCGCCGGGCGCCCAGGCCCCGGCGATCAGACGGGCGAGCGTCGATTTCCCGGCGCCCGACGGCCCGACGATCACCAGCACCTGACCCGCCGACAGGCGGAAGGACACGTTGCGAAGCGTCAGCCGGGTGCTGCCCGGCGGGACGAAGGAAAGCTGCTCGACCTCCAGATCCCCGACCGGCTCCGGCAACGCGATGGCCCCCCGGCGCGCCGGGAAGCGCGTCAGCCCCTCGCGCAGGCGGCGGTAGGCGGCGCGCGCCGTCACCAGCGATTTCCAGGTGCCGATGGCGTTCTCCACCGGGGCAAGCGCCCGGCTCAGCAGGAAGGACGAGGCGAAGATCGTGCCCGCCGTGGCGTTCTGGTGGATGGCCAGCCACGCCGCCGCGCCCATGATGATCGCCTGGATGCCGGTGCGGGCGAAGCGCGACAGCGCGAAGATGATCGTCTGCCGTCGCCCCGCGCGCTCCAAAGCCTCCTGCGCCATGCGGCCGTCCAGGCGCCAGCGGCGGATGACCCCGTCCTCCATGCCCAGCGCGCGGACGACCTCGGCGTTGCGCAGGCTGGCGCCGGTGCGCTGGGCCGCCGCCATCTCGGCGGCGGCGGCGCGTTGCAGGGCGCCGCGCGTGGCCATCTCGTTCAGCAGCGCCAGCCCGAACAGGATCACGGCGCCGGCCACGCCGATCATGCCCAGCAGCGGGTTCAGGACGAACAGCGCCAGCAGGAAGATCGGCGTCCACGGCGCGTCGAGCAGCGGAATCACCCCTCCCCCGCCGAGAAAGCCGCGCAGCGTCCCCAGATCCTGAAGCCCCTGCCCGCTCAGCACGTTCCCATGCAGCGCCTGCCGCAGCCCGTTTTCCAGAACCGCCGGTCCGGTGCGGTCTTGAAGCCAGTCGGCCATGCCCGACAGCATCTGCCGGCGCAACCCCTCCAGCGCGCTCAGCACCGCCAAGGCGGCGACCATGATCAGCGCCAGCAGGATCAGCGTGTCGGTGCTGCGGCTGGGCAGAACGCGGTTGTAGAGTTGCAGCATGTAGAGCGGCGAAGCGAGCGCCAACGCATTCACGCCGAAGCTGAAGGCTGTGACGATGACGAAGGCGCCGCGGCAGGACGCGAGCGCCTGTTGGATCACGGTGTCCTTCATCCGATGCCCTTATGCCGGGAGTGCCGCGGGGAAACGCTGCGGGAGAAACCGGCGAAGGGCGGGCCGAACGATGCCGGCCCGCCCTTCCCGTCCGCTCCCTCAATGGCCGGCGCTGAAGTCGTCGGCGAGGTGGAAGGCCTGCGGCGTCGTTGTGCCGCCGCTTCCGTCCGTGGCCCCCGTCGTGCCGGCCGTCGTGCCGGTCGAACCCGACGTGCCGGTGCCGCCCGTACCTGTGCTGCTGCCCGTGCCAGTGTCCGTGCCACCGGTTCCGGTCTCAGTCGAACCGGTCGTGCCGGTGCCACCGGTGCCCGTGCCGCCAGTACCTGTGCCGCCAGTACCCGTACCGCCGGTCGTTCCACCAGTCCCGCCGGTCGCCAAGCTGTCAACCGGATGAAGCACACCGAAGGCCACGACATCGGACAGCAGACCACCACCGGTGCCGCCCTGGTCCGTCCCGGTTTCCTCGATCGCGATGGCGCGTTGGTCCAACGACAGCAGAGCGGTCAAGAGCGCCTGGGCGTCGGAGTTGCCGTCACTCAACGGAATCGTCGTGGAGAAATGCACGTTGCCGTTCGCGTCGGCAACGCCCTGGTTCGACGAGCCGGTTCCGCCGGTCCCCGTGGACCCACCCGTTCCCGTGGACCCGCCGGTACCGGTGGAGCCGTCCGTGCCGGTGGTCCCGCCGGTGCCCCCGGTTCCGGTGCTTCCGGTGCCCGTGCCGCCCGAACCACCGGTTCCGCCCGCGGTTCCGCCCGTGCCTCCGGTTCCAGTGCCACCCGTACCGCTGGTGCCGCTCTCACTCGCAAAGTTATCGAGATTGATGACGACGCCGCCGAGCGCCTCGTGAAGGGTGGACAGATCAACGGTGTTTGAACTTCCGCTGCCGGTCGTCCCGCCGGTCCCCGTGGACCCACCCGTTCCCGTGGTTCCCGTTCCCGTGGAACCACCGGTGCCAGTGGAGCCGTCCGTTCCCGTGGACCCCGTTCCCGTGGACCCGCCGGTGCCCCCGGTTCCGGTGCTTCCGGTGCCCGTGCCGCCCGAACCACCGGTTCCGCCCGCAGTTCCGCCCGTGCCTCCGGTTCCGGTGCCACCCGTACCGCTGGTGCCGGTCAGCAGCCCGACGAGGTCGGTGTCGTAATCCGTTCCCGGCGTCAGCCCGGTCACCATCACATCAACCGTGAGTTGATCGGCGGACTGCGTGACCACGGCAATGCCCGTGTTGGCGGATTCGGTCGAGGTGCCTGTCCCTCCTGTGCCGCCGGTTCCTCCCGTGCCGCCTGTCCCTCCTGTGCCGCCCGTGCCCGTTGCTGATTGCAAAGTAGCAACGTAAATTTGGTCTGGCATTCCAGGCCTCCTGACATGATTTTGGAGAGTTTGAACGAAGGGCAGCACCTCGACGGCTTTTTCGTTCACCGGGCGCCGCCGTGGACTAAACAGAATACAATCTTGGTCGTTGTTGATTCTTCAAGGTATACGTCAAGCTGTATAAGCTGATTATTTTCCGAATCCACGCGGAAGACCCTTTCTTTTCTCTGATGCGGTGCGGGCAGTGATTATGCACTTCGACTATGGGACAAGCGCGCAGGCGGCATACGTCGTCCGGTTTCCTCGCCGCCGGGAGAAGTCTGGACGTTCCGTTTCGCGGATCGTCCCGCCTTTCCGTTCTTCGGTTCGGAAGGCATATGTCATTCACGTCAATGAAATCAGAAGTAATTACACATATATAGGAATATTGACCTTCTGAATACCGGATTCTTCACGCCGAGCTTCAGCATCTATCCTTGAATAGATGGGTGATTGCGGATCAAATACTTATGAAAGATGTGATGTCGGGCGATGGTCGGGAATGCCTCTGCACTCATCCTGTTGCCGTTGCGTGGACAATTCAGGAGGAGCATTATGGCTGACCAAATCTACGTTGCCCCGATTGCGGCGGAGAACGATTCCGGGGTTAAGGGCATAGCCGTGCTCACGCTGAGCGACAACGCATTGCAAGTCGCTGTCGCGGCCATCGGGCTGGAACCCGGTCAACAGCACCCGATGCACATCCATGGGTTCTCCGACGGCACGCCGTCCGACCCCACGGCGGCGAGCGACACCGATGGCGACGGCTTCGTCGAGACACCGGAGGGCGTGCAGGCCATCGGCCCGATCCTGCTGCCGCTCGCCCCGCAGGGAGGAACCGGGACCGACACCAGCGGCAGCGACGGAAGTGGCAGCGGGAGCGGGAGCGGCGGCAACGGCTCCACGACGGCCGACGCCAACGGCACGCTGCACTTCACGGAAACCTTCACGAGCAGCGATGATTTCGTCGCGCAGCTTCTGAACGGCAATGCCTCTCTGGAAGGCCGCGCGGTCGAGATACACGGCCTGACCGTGGACGGCAACGCAGGCGCCGGCACGCCGGGCGAGGTGGACGGAACCGCCGGCTACAAGCCCCTGCTGCCGGTCGGCGGCGGCGTCATCGAGCCGCTGTCCCAGGTGTCGCTGGCCGACCTTCTCGGCGGTTCCTCGACGTCCTCGGGCAGCACGGCTGCGCACAACGCAGCGGACGATTTCGCCGCCGGCACCGCCTGATCGGCGGGACCGCCGCCCAGCCGCTTAGGCGGCCAGGGGCGGCCGGTCGAACAGGACGAGCGCGGCCGGCGGAAAGGAGGGGCGATGCCCGGCAAGCACCTCCTCCGCCGCCGCGACCGCCTGTTCCAAAACCTCGGGCGAGAACGGCTTCACCAGACAGCCGAGCGCGATGCCGCGCGCCTCCTCCCCGCGATGATCGTACCCGGTGACCAGAAGGGCCGGCACGCCGTGCCGCTCCTTCAACGCGCGCACGAGGCTCAGCCCGTTCTCGCCACCGGCCAGATGGTAGTCCACCAGCGCCAGTTCCGGGCGAAGCGAATCCCGCTCGACCACGCGCAATGCCTTCACCGCCGTCCGCACCGGCCCGATGACCCTGTGCCCGTATTGGCGCAGGACGGCCTTCATCGACGGTCCGATCAACGGATCGTCCTCGACGATCAGAAGTTTCAACGGGTTCCCTTTCCCCGAAATCCCATGGTGATGCTTCCGCTCTCAACAGCCGCGCCCGCGTTGAATTCCACCGCCCGCACGCAAACCGGACAGATCGGTCATGACCGGTGGGCATGGGTCGGCGCCCACGCAAACGGCACGCCGTGAAAGCCAGGTCCTGAGTATTGGCGCGACCAACCGTCCGAAGGAAAACGACGTTCCGAAATAAAAATGGAAACCATCCTCTTGCATGGGAAAACATCACCCCCATCTGTTCGTCGTTGGCTCCGGGCCCCTCTGGCGGTCCATTGGTTGCGGACCGTGATGTCGGAGCCCTTCACCTGCGGGGACGAACAAACCGTCCCACATCTGGAGGGTTCGTATGACCGAAGCGTCTTTTTATTCCCGCTACGCCCGCTATTCCCGACCGAACGCCCCGCGCTACTCCGCCGCCGAGCGGTACGAAGCGCACGAGCGGCTGGAATGGCTCGCCTGGGCAATGGACAGCGCCGTGCGCGTGCCCGGCACGAACATCCGTCTCGGCGCCGACGCGCTGCTCGGCTTGGTGCCGGGCGTCGGCAACCTCGTGACCACGGCCGTGTCCGGCTATCTGATCCGCGAGGCCTGGAAGCTGGGCGTGCCGCGCCGGACCATCGCGCGGATGGTCGGCAACGTGGCGCTGGACAGCGTCGTCAGTGCGGTGCCGGTGGTCGGCAACGTCGTGGACGTGTTCTGGAAGGCCAACCGCAAGAACATGGAGCTCCTCAACCGGCATCTCGGCCGCGCCGGCCCATCGGGCATCGACGCGGGCATCGACGGGGAATGGCGGCGGATGCCCTGACGGATCGTCAAAGTCCGGCTTTGAAAACGTCGAACCGCCGCCCGAGCCTTCAGGATTATTCCCGGCGCAAAAGCGGCAACGCCGTCGCCGAGACTCAAACTGTAACACGGCGTCCGTATAGTGCGGCCACCCAAGGAACAGCCGTGATCAAGGTGATGAATTTCCCGCACAGTTCAGCCCGGCCGCTGCACTGCACCTGCTGCGGCCGTCCTTTTTCCCGCACCTCCCGCCGGGGCCCGGCGCCGCTCTACTGCTCCTTCGACTGCCGTGCGCAGATGCGGGTGCGGGCGCGCGTGTGGAACGGCCGCGCGGCCAAGGCGCCGGCTTACCCCCCGGCCCCGCAACTGGAGCAAGCGTCATGATCAAGCTGGTCGTCCATGACGGACACCACGCGGCCGGACTGCGCCTGGACGGCTTCGGCCATCCGCGCGAGGTCGTCGGCGCGCTGCGCCGCCTGCCCCAGGCCGGCAGCGCGTCGGTCCTGCTGGAAAGCTTCGCCCTGCGCTGTCTGGAGGGCGGGATCGGCTTCGCATCCACCGACCCGCTGACCGCCTGCCCGGACTGCACCACCCTCGTCGAGGTGGAGGTGCATGCGGAGCCCGGCGTGCCAGTCGCCCTCTTCGCCCGCCTCTACGGCCGGGACAAGGACGGCCTCCTGTCCCGCCGCCATCACGGCACCCTCGACGCGGTCGCGCATCAGATCGCGCCGGGCCAGAGCGAGAGAGGCCGGTTCGGCAGCCTCGGCCACGCGGCATAGTCCCCCTTGCGATGTCGCCGTTTTGCCCCAACCTCTGGCTCGGCCGTGATGGTGGGATGCGGCCTCGATCGTGAAAAGGGAGCTGCCAACGTGTCTCGGGTTCGTCTTGCGTCGGTTCTGTGCCTGGGCTTGGCCCTTGTTTCCGCGCCGGTGATGGCGCAGTCCGGCTATGGCTACGGTGCGCCCAGCCAAAACAACAACACGACGCTGGGCATCGACAACGACCTGCTGGGCAAGCTCGGCGGCGCGGCGGCGGGCGCCCTGATCGGCTCGCAGATCGGCAAGGGCACGGGCAACCTGCTGGCCATCGGCGCCGGCGGCCTGCTCGGCTATTTCGCGGGCGGCTATCTGATGGACCAGTTGAGCCCCGGTTCGCGCGATGCGGTGCAGTCGGCGGAGACTCGCGCGCTGAACGCGCCGGTCGGGCAGACCATCCGCTGGAACAGCCCGGACTCCTCCAACACGAGCGGCACCATCACTCCCATCCGCGCCGGCCGCGACCAGTACGGGCGCGAGTGCAAGGAATTCAAGCACACCGTGACCATCGACGGTCGTCAGGAAGTCGCCAACGGCACCGCCTGCCGCGACGACGCCGGCCAGTGGAAGATCGTCTCCAACTGACCCGCGCCCTCTCGCTTCACGGCGCCGGCTATCGCCGGCCGCCGAGCCCCGATCATGGCCCGGCGACCAGATCCCGATAGTCCGGGTGCCGCTCGATGTAACCCGCGATAAAGGAACAGAGCGGCACCACCGTCATGCCCTTCGCGCGGGCGTCCTCCAGCGCGCCGCGCGCCAGGGCGGATCCGACGCCCTTTCCGGCCATGCTCTCCGGCACCTCGGTGTGGGTGAAGACACGCCGGCCCTCCTCCATCCGATACGCCGCGAACGCGGTCGCCCCATCGACGACCATCTCATAGCGGCCGAGCGCCGCGTTGTCCTTCACCTCAACGCTCATCCCGACTCCTTGCTTTCGGTGTTCAAAGACAACGGGGGAGAGGGCGCTGACGTTCCGGCGGCGGCGCTGTTAAGCTGACCGCCGACATCCACCATCCGGGAACGCCGATCATGGGAGAAGGCGCGGGGACGGGCGATCTGGCCGGCCGACGCATCCTGGTTCCGGAAAGCCGGGAACTCGACCTGTTCTCACGCATGCTGGAAGGGCATGGGGCGGAAACCCTGCGCTGCCCGATGGTCAGCATGGAGAATGTGGACGACCCCGCCCCGGTGGAAGCGTGGCTGCGCCGCCTGATCGACGGCCGCTTCGACGACCTGATCCTGTTGACCGGCGAGGGGTTGCGCCGCCTGACCGCGCTCGCCGGGACCCTGGGCATCGACGCCGCGATGGTCGAGGCGCTGGGCCGCCTGCGCACCGTCACGCGCGGCCCGAAGCCGGTCCGGGCGCTGCGCGAACTCGGCCTGTCGCCCTTCCTGACCGCCCCCGCCCCCACGACGGAGGGCGTGATCGAGGCGCTGAAGACGCTCGACCTCTCTGCGCGGACGGTCGGCGTGCAGCTCTACCCCGACAACCCGAACGAACCGCTGCTGAACGCTATCAAAGCCGCCGGAGCCACCGCCGACGCCGTGGTGCCTTACCGCTACGCCAACGACGCCGAGACCGGCCGGGTCGAAGCGGCGATCCGCGAGATGGCCGCCGGGCGGATCGACTTCGTGGCCTTCACCAGCTCGCCCCAGGTCCGCCGCCTGCGCGACGTCGCCCGCGACCGTGGCCTGGAGGCGGAGTTGCAAGCCGGCCTTGCCCGCACGCGCATCGCCGCCGTGGGGCCGGTCGTCGCCGAGGCGGTGGAGGCGGCTGGCGCCCGCGTCGAGATTGCACCGGAAAGCGTTTTCCACATGAAGCCCTTGGTCAACGCCATCCGCGAGAAGCTGCGCGCCGAATAGGCAGTGGAATTGTCAAATATCGAAATGCGCCGCCGCCTCGCCCACCGCGATCCGGTGGCGCAGCGCATCGGTCAGCGTGCGGTTGTCCAGAACCTCGGCGATGGCGTCGCGCGCCTGGATCATCAGCCAGCGGGTGGAGCAGGTCGCCGGATCCTGGCAATCCTCGCAGGGGCGATAGGCGTATTTGCTGGCGCAGGGGATCGGGGCGAGATGGCCGTCGATCAGGCGGATGACCTCGCCGAAGGTGATGTCCGAGGCCGGGCGGGCCAGCCGGTAGCCGCCGCTCTTGCCGCGCTTCGCGAACAGCAGCCCGTGCTTGCGCAGTTCCACCAGGATGGCTTCCAGGAACTTGCGCGGGATGTTCTCGCGCTCCGCGATGTCGGCGATCAGCACAAGCTCGTCGTCCGTCCGCTCGGCCAGCATGATCAGCGCGCGCAGGGCGTATTTGGCTTTCTGGGTCAGCATGATCGCACCCTGGCTCGTTCCGGCGACGGTTCCCCGTGAAAAGGCACCGGATGCGGAGAATTGCAAGCCCTTAACCACAGAAGCGCCGAAGAAAGCCTTCTTCCCTGGTGGGGAAGCCCAAATCATCCCACTCCTCTGATCGTCGTGCCCGGACTTGATCCGGACACGACGCAGAAACCTTTGCCTTCGCAAGGGCGACGGAACGCCGTCCCGAAGCCTCCGTCAACCGGCCTTGAGCAGGTCGTACAACGACAGCGCAACGACCTCGGTCGCCTTGAACAGGTCGGACAGGGGAAGACGCTCGTCGGCGCGGTGGGCGTTGGCTTCCTCGATGGTGTGCGGGCCGGCGCCGAACAGGACGATGGGCACGCCCGCGTCCGCGTAATGGCGGGCGTCGGTGTAGAGCGGCACGCCCTTCGACCCGACCGGCTCGCCCATGACGCGGCTGGCGTGGCGGCAGAGAATCTCCGCCAGCCGGTCGGTGCCGGGCAGCGGGGTCAGCGGCCGGGCCAGCAGGATGCGCCGCACCTCCGCCCGCGCCTGCGGAACAGCCTGGACGGCCTCGGCGATCAGGGCGCGCAGGCCCGCCTCGACGGTTTCCGGATTCTCTTCCGGGATCATGCGGCGGTCGAGCCGCAGCGTCACGCGGTCCGGCACCACGTTGGTGTTGATGCCACCCTTGATGAGGCCGACCGTCAGCTGCGGTGACCCGATGCCCGGCGTCGCCGACACGGTGCCGCCGAAGCGCTTTCGGTGTTCGTAGAGCGCGTTCAGCACGGCGGTCGCCGCCTCCAGCGCGTCGATGCCGGTGCTCGGCAGGGCAGCGTGGGCGGATTTGCCGGTGACCTCCACCTCCAGGTGCAGGCAGCCGTTGTGGGCGGTGACGACGGCGTAGCTGAAACCGGCGGCGATGGCGAAGTCGGGCTTGGTCAGCCCCTCGTCCAGCAGCCACTTCGGCCCGATCTCGCCGCCGGCCTCCTCGTCGTAGGTCAGGTGCAGTTCGACGGTGCCCCGGTCCAGGCCGGTCTTCTCCAGCGCCAGCAGCGCATACGCATAGGACGCGAAATCCGCCTTCGAGACGGCGACGCCGCGCCCGTACATCCAGCCGTCCACCACCTCGGCACCGTACGGGTCGTGGGTCCAGCCCTCGCCGGGCGGCACCACGTCGCCGTGCGCGTTCAGCGCCACCACCGGGCCGTCACCGTCATGGGCGCCGAAACGGCGGCGGACGATGAGGTTGGTCGCCGTGACCATGCCGTTGGCCCGCACCAGTTCGGCCGGAACCGGGTGGCGCTCGACGGTCAGGCCCATGGCCTCCAGCAGTTGGGCGGCGCGCTCCGCATGGGGGGCGCAGTCGCCGGCCGGATTGTCGGAGGGCACCTTGACCAGCTCGGCCAGGAAGCGGACCTGCTCGTCACGGGCCGTGCCCAGATAGTCGCGGATGGCCTGCTGAGGATCGGTCATGGATCAGAGAGCCCCAAGTTCGAAATGGCGGATGAGATCGAGTAGGACGCGCACCGCCAGATCGGCGTCCTCCTCGGTGATGGATTCGGCGGGGTTGTGGCTGACGCCGCCCCGGCAGCGGACGAACAGCATGCCCATGGGCAGCACCCCGGCAAAGGCCATGGCGTCGTGCCCGGCCCCGCTCGGCAGGTGATGGAACCGGATCCCGGCCCGCCGCACGGCGGCTTCGATTTGCCGGACGATTTCCGGGGAGCAGGGGGCTGCGTCCGCCTCGTGTCCCGGCTCGACGGCGAGTGTCACGCCGCGCCGCGCCGCGATGGCTTCCAGCTCCGCGCGGATGCCGGCGCAGGCCGCCCGCCGCACGGCGTCGACCGGCGCCCGGATGTCCAGGGTGAAAAGCACCGCGCCGGGGATGACGTTGACGGCGCCGGGCCTGGCCTCCAGCCGGCCCACGGTCGCCACCAGATCCGGCGTTCCCGCGCCGATCCGCTCCACCGCCAGCACCATTTCGGACGCCGCCGCCAGGGCGTCGCAGCGCAGGCCCATCGGCACGGTCCCGGCATGGCCGGCCATCCCGCCGACCCGAACCGAGAATCGCGAGGCCCCGTTGATCCCCGTGACGATGCCGACCGGAAGCCCCTCGGCCTCCAGAACCGGCCCCTGCTCGATGTGGACCTCGACAAAGGCCAGGGCGTCCGTCCGCGCCGCCGAGGCCACCGCGTCCGGATCGCCGCCGAACTCCCGCAGGGCATCCCGCATCGCCACGCCGTCGCGGTCCCGCGCCTCCAGCGCCGCCGGGTCGAACCGCCCGGCCACGGCGCGGCTGCCGGTCAGGGTAACGGGAAAGCGCACGCCCTCCTCGTCGCCGAAGCCCAGCACCTCGATGGCGAAGGGCAACTGCTCGCCGCGCCGGTTCAGTTCCCCCACCGCCGCGACGGCCGCCAGCACACCCAGGTTGCCGTCGTATTTGCCCGCGTTGCGCACCGTGTCGATGTGGGAGCCCAGCAGCAGGGCCGGCGCGCCCGGCGTGGTCCCCTCGTACCGCCCGACCACCGTGCCGACCGGATCGAGCGCCGCCGTCATCCCGGCTTCCCGCATCCAGTCCATCAACTGGTTGGCGGCGGCCCGGTGCTGCGGCGTCAGGAACAGCCGGGTCAACGCCCCGTCCTCCTCGGAGAAGGCGGCGAACCGTTCCAGCCGTTCCATCAGCGCCCCACCGAACACCGTCACGGCAGCATGTCCTTCAGGCGCAACCACGCGATCCGCTCGACCTGGGCCAGGGCGGTTGCGAACTCCTCATCCGGGTTATTGTGGACGCGCGTTTCGAAGGCCGCCAGGATCTCGGCCCGGCTGCGGCCCTTGACCGCCATGATGAAGGGGAAGCCGAACCGCGCCTTGTACGCGTCGTTCAATTCGGTGAAGCGCGCGAACTCCTCCGGCGTGCAGCGGTCCAGCCCGGCGCTCGCCTGCTCCTGCGTGGAATCGGCGGTCAGCTCACCGCGCATCGCCAGCTTGCCGGCAAGGTCCGGGTGCGCGTTCAGCAAGGCCGTTTTCCTTTCGCGGGGTGCGGCGCGCAGCACCGCCACCATGGCGGCGTGCAGCCCTTCGGCGCTGTCCGGGATGGGGCCGGCGTCCCAAGCGCCTTCGGCGATCCAGGGCGAATGTTCGAACACGCCGCCGAAGCGGGCCAGAAAGGCGGCGCGGTCCATTTGGCTTGGTCGCATGGGGCTTCCCCAGTGTGGCGGAGCGGGTATCCTAGCCAAATTTTCCGGCCTCCGCTTTTCGGTTCCGTTTGAAAGTCTTTTTGGGCGCTCCCGGTTCGGGCCAGGATGGGGCGCCGCTATAACCGAAGCTTCGACGATGGAGGAACGCATGGCCAACACCGGTCGCCTGACGACGCACGTTCTCGACACGACCCACGGCCGCCCCGGCGCGGGGATCGCCGTGACCCTCTACCGGGTGGAAGGTGACCGCCGGACCCGACTGGTGCAGACCCGCACCAACGCCGACGGCCGCTGCGACGCGCCCCTGCTCGCCGGGGCGGCGCTGACACCCGGCGTCTACGAGCTGGTGTTCGAGGCCGGGGCCTATTTCCGCGCCGCCGGAGTCGGCCTGCCGGATCCGGCCTTCCTCGACGTGGTGCCGATCCGCTTCGGCATCGCCGACGCAGACCAGCATTACCATGTGCCGCTGCTGATCTCCCCCTACGGCTACTCCACCTACCGGGGCAGCTGATCGGTCGCCCCATCCGTCCAGGCCGCGAGAACCTGCCGTTCCTCCGCCGTGATCCGGGTGACGTTGCCGGGCGGCATGGCGTTGGACAGAACCGCCCAGGTCCGGATCGGGCCGGCGTGGCGACGGATCTCCTCCGCGCTGTCCAGCCGCAAGCCGCGCGGCGGGGCGGCGATGCCCTCCCACACCGGGGCGGCGGCGTGGCACATGCTGCACCGTGTGGTGACGATCTCCTCGACCTGAGCGAAGTCGGCGCGGGCTGGTCCGGCGGCGACGCTATCCTTCGGTCCCGCCGTGCTCAGCGCGACGATGGCGGCCACGCCGGCGGCGGCAACGCCCCAGGTCCACCAGGGCGGCGGCTTGCCGGCGTGCTTCGAATTGAAGAAGTGGCGGATGGCCGCGCCGACCACCAGCACGACGGCGACGATGACCCAGCTGTAGCGGGTGCCGAAGGCCAGAGGGTAATGGTTGCTGATCATCAGGAAGACGACCGGCAGGGTCAGGTAGTTGTTGTGCAGCGACCGCTGCTTGGCCGCCTTGCCCAGCGCCGGATCCGGCACCTCCCCCGCCATCATCGCCGCCACCGCCTTGCGCTGGTTGGGGATGATCAGCCGGAAGACGTTGGCCGACATGATCGTCCCGATCAGCGCCCCGACATGCAGCATGGCCGCCCGCCCGCTGAACACGTGACTCAAGCCCCAGGCCACCGCGACCAGGAAGATAAAACCGGCCAAGGCCAGCTTGGTGTCGTCCTTGCCCAGCGGCGACTTGCACATCCGGTCATAGACGTGCCAGCCCAGCCCCAGCGCGCCCAGGCTGATGAGGACCGCCCCCCACCAGGGCAGGTCCAGCACCTCCGGGTCGATCAGGAACAGGTTGGCGCCGTGGTAGTACAGCACGGCCAGCAGGCAGAAGCCGCTGAGCCACGTTGCGTAGGCTTCCCACTTGAACCAGGTCAGCTTCTTCGGCAGCTCATCCGGGGCCACCATGTACTTGACCATGTGGTAGAAGCCGCCGCCATGGATCTGCCACGCCTCGCCCGCCGCGCCCTCGGCCAGCCCCTCGCGCCGCCGCAGGCTGAGGTCCAGATGGATGAAGTAGAAGGAGGAGCCGATCCAGGCGATGGCCGTGATGACGTGCAGCCAACGCACCAGAAAATTGACCCATTCCCAGACAATCGGCTCCATCGCGCCATGGCCTCCGTCGTGAATCCGGGGAAAGTGTAGGGGCGCGGCCGCCCCGGCACTTTCAAAAAAAACGCGAAGGTGAAATGATTTTCCCCATCGAAAGAGGGGTCCGCCTTGGCGTTGCTGGAAAACATGCGGGTGTTCGTGCGGGTGGTGGAGCTGGGCAGCCTGTCGGCGGCCGGCCGCAGCCTGCGCCTTTCGCCCGCCGTGGTCAGCCACCGCCTGCAAAGCCTGGAAGAGCATCTGAACGCCCGCCTGCTGAACCGCACCACCCGTCAGGTGCAGTTCACCGAGGCCGGCAAGGTCTTCTACGAACAGTGCCTGGAGGTGCTGGACGCCGCCGAGCGCGCCGAGAGTAGTGTGGCCGCCATCGGCGGCGCCCCGGTGGGCAGCCTGCGCGTCACCGCTCCGCTCGGCTTCGGCCGGCGCATCCTGGCCCCGATGGTGCCGCGCTTCCGGGCGGCCAACCCGCTGGTGGACGTGCGGCTGCGCCTGTCCGACCACATCCTGGACCTACTGCGCGAGGCCACCGACGTGGCGATCCGCATGGCGGTTTTGAAGGATTCCAGCTTCGTCGTCCGTAAGGTGGCCGACCTGCCCCGCGTGCTCTGCGCCGCCCCCGCCTATCTGGAGCGGCGCGGCGCGCCGGATCGGCCGGAGGATTTGCTGGACCACCATTGCCTGCTGCTGCGCTTCCCCGGCTCGCAGCAGTTCCAATGGACCCTGCAAGGACCGAACGGCCCGATGAACCTGCCGGTCACCGGCCAGTTCGACGCTGACGACGGCGACGTGCTGACCGCCTGGGCGCTGGCCGGCGAGGGCATCGTCCTGAAGCCCGTCTGGGAGGTCGCCGAGCATCTGCAAAGCGGCGCCTTGCGCGTCGTCCTGCCGGACTGCCCCCCGGAGCCGGTGACGCTGGCCGTGCTCTACCCGCACCGCAGCCTGCTGCCGGCCAAGATCCGGGCCTTCATCGACTTCTTCGTGGACAACGTCCGCGCCGACCTCACCCGGCTCGGCCCCGGCGTGGTTCTGTGACCGGGCCATAGAGTTCCGGGCGCCGGTCGGCGAGGTGCGTGCCGACCGACCGCAGGGCCGGGTCGATGTCCGCGACCAGCAGTTCCTCCCCACCGCCGGCCCGCGCCAGCACCGTCCCGTCCGGCCCGGCCACGGCGCTCAGCCCGCAATAGGCGAGGTCGCCCTCCCGCCCGCAGCGGTTGGCGTAGGCGACGAAGATCCCGTTCTCGAAGGCGCGCGCCGGGACGATGGTGGTGGCGACGATCTCGTACGGCGACATCAGCGCGGTCGGCACCAGCACCGCGTCCGCCCCGGCCAAAGCGAGGCGGCGCACCAGTTCCGGGAACTCCACGTCGTAGCAGATCGCCACACCGACCCGAAGACCCTCGATCCCGGCAAGGCAAACATCGTCTGGACCGGGAAGGAAGGCGCTCCGGTCGAGGTCCCCGTACAGATGGGCCTTGCGCTGGTTCAGCAGGCGCCGTCCGTCCCGCCCGATCAGTTGAGCGGCGTTGTAAACGCCCCGCTCCGTCCGCTCCGGGTAGCCGTAGAGGATGGCGATCCCGGCCCTGGCCGCGATCTCCGCCACGCGCCGGGCGGAAGGGCCGTCCGGCGGCTCGGCCAGAGACCGCACCGCGTCGGCACCGATGTTGTAACCGGTCAGCCCCATCTCGGGCCCGACCAGCAGCCCGGCGCCCTGCCCCGCCGCCGCCCGCGCCGCCCGTTCCAGACGGTCGAGGTTGCGGTCGGGCTTGCCGGGCTCCGCGTCCGTCTGGAACAGGGCGATGCGCATGGCCTTACCCCCTTGCCCCCTACCCTTTGCGGCGGCCCAGCGCGCCAACGGCGAGGCACAGGATCTCGAACAGCATCTGCGCGCCGGCGTGAGCGGTGTTGGTGGTGGCGTCGTACTGCGGGGCGACCTCCACCACGTCGCCGCCGATCACGTCCAGCCCGTCGAGCCCGCGCAGAAGCGCCAGGGCTTCCCGCGTCGTCAGCCCGCCGATCTCCGGCGTGCCGGTGCCGGGGGCGAAGACCGGATCCAGGCAATCCACGTCGAAGGAGACATAGACCGGCCCGTCGCCGACCACCTTGCGCGCCGTCTCGATCACCGAGGCGATGCCGCGCTCGGCGACCTCCTCCGCGTGGATGACGGTCATGCCGCTGTCGTAGGAGAACTCCCACAGATACTCGGTGCTGCCGCGGATGCCGATCTGCACGGTGCGCTCGGGGTCGAGCACGCCGTCCAGAACCGCCTGCCGGAACGGCCCGCCGTGGTGGAACTTGGAACCCTCGTAAGGGCCGCCGGTGTCGCAGTGGGCGTCGAAATGGACCATGCCGACCGGCCGCTCGCGCCCCAGCGCCTTCAGGATCGAATAGGAAATGGAATGGTCGCCGCCGACCGACAGCGGCACGACGCCCGCGTCCATCACGCGGTTGTAGAAGGCCAGTATGTCCTGGTGGCAGGTCTCAAGGTTGAAGCGGCTGCCCAGCGGCACGTCGCCCACGTCGGCCAGCTTGCAGGAAGCCGCCGGCACCATGCGCAGGGCGTATTCGTAGGGGCCGATGCGTTCCATCGCCCGCACGGCGCGCGGGCCGAGGCGGGCGCCGGCCCGGTTGGTGACGCCCAGATCCATGGGCACGCCGATCAGCGCGATGTCCAGACCGCCGAAATCGGCGCTGTCCGGAGCGTCCGGCCGGTAGGGCGCGTCGAGCAGCGTGGACACCCCGGCGAAGGGCTGCACCCGCTTGCCGCCGGAAAACTGAAGGGCGGCCACCCGCTTGAACTCCGGGTCGTGGATGTCGTCCCCGCCGGTGCCGCTGTATTTCGTACGCAAGCGGTCAAGCTTCTGAGGGTCGATCATAGGGCAATCTCGTCCTTGAGGGGGGATCAGTCGTGCTTGGCCCAGGCGCCGAGCAGGCGCGGCAGGTCGCCGAAGAAAGCGATCAGCCCGAACACCAGCGCGGTGAGCGACACGAACAGGACCGTCACGGCCGCCATGGTCGGCGTGTAGCCGTAACGCAACGCGTTGAAGATCTTGATGGGCAACGTCTCCATTGTGAAGCCGACCACCATGTAGGCGACGATGTATTCATTCAGCGACAGCACGAAGGCGAAGGCGAAGCCGGAAATCACGTAGGGCAGAACCAGCGGCATGACGATGGTGCGCAGCACCGTCCGGTCGTCGGCCCCCATGGTCGCCGCCGCCTCCACATAGGCGCGGTCCACCGCGCCGAAGCCCAGCGACAGCGTGACCAGCGGCAGCGTCACGAAGAAGACCGCGTGGCTGACCACCACCGTCCAGGGCGATCCGTACTCGCCCACCGCCGCCCAGAAGCTGAGGAAGCCCAGCGCCGTGATGACCGGCGGCAGGATGAAGGGCGTCATGCCCAGGATCTCGAAGGCCCGCGCCCAGGGCGCCCGCCACCGCCACAGGAACCACGCCAGCGGAAAGGCGATGATGACGGCCAGCGCCGCCGACAGGGTCGCCACCACGAGGCTGGCGATCAGGGCGCCGCGCCAGCCGGGATCGGTGAACACCTCCGCGTACCACGCCAGCGAGAAGCCCTGCGGCGGGAAGGTCAGCGACTTCTTGGCGTTGACCGACACGCCGGCCACGACCATCAGCGGGGCCGACAGCACCAGCGCGATCAGCGAGGCGACCACGGTGTTGAGCGTGCGCCAGGGCATCAGGCCACCTCCTCCCGCCGGCCGGCGAGCAGGGCCAGCCCGACGAGCGCCAGGCTGACCAGCACCAGGAACACCGCCATGGCCGCCGCGAAGGGCATGTTGGACTGGTAGATCGCCTGATCGGTGATGAGAACCGACAGCGTCCAGTGCTGCGGCCGGCCGAGCAACTGCGGCAGCAGGTAGGACCCCAGCGCGAAGACGAAGACCATGATGGTCGTGGCGACGATGGTGTTGCGCAGGGCCGGCACCACCACCGTGAAGAAGGCCCGCAGCGGCGAGGCGCCGAGCGTCCGCGCCGCCTCCACCAGGAACGGGTCGAACCGCGCGAGCGCCGGGTAAAGGACCAGCACCGTGTAGGGAAAGGCCTGATAGACCAGCCCGGCCAGCAGCGCGCCGAAGCTGGGGCTGAGCGACTGCGGTTCGGCCATCAGGCCCAGCGCGACGAACAGGTTGGTGATCCCGGCGGTGCGCGACAGCAGCGTGGACCACGCGAAGCCGATGATGACCTCCGACAGCGACAGGATCGACAGCAGGAAGACCAGCCAGCGGATCTGGTTGGCGCGTGGCAGGCGCACCAGCCGGTAGGTGAAGGGAAAGGCGATCCCCACCGCCACCGCCGCGACCAGCCCCGCCAGCCCCAGCGAGAAGGACATCACCCCGCCGAAGAAGCCGGTCAGGAACCGCTCGTAGTTGGAAAAGACGAAGTCCGGTTCGTAGAAGCCGCCGGGCACGCGCCGGAAGACGCTGACCGCGATCATCAGGCTGAAGGGGATCACGAAGAAGACGACCAGCATCAGCGCCGGAAACAGGATCGGCGAATGCTCGGCGAAAGTGCGGGGCGCGCGGCGGATCATGACGCGGCCATGGGCGGCAGGACGACGCAGGAGCCGGGCGGCAGCTCGACCGACAGCGCGCCGCCGGGTTCGACCGGCGGGCGGTCCTGCGGGCGGGACAGGGCGATGATCTCCTTTCCCGCCACGTCGATGCGGAATTCGACGCTTGAGCCGAGATCGCGCATGAAGGACAGCGTGCCGGGCAGGCGGTTCGAGCCGTCTGCCGATCCGTCGGCGGCGGTCGGATGGACGATCACCTCCTCCGGCCGGATCGACAGCAGCACGCGGCCGGACGGCGGCAGGTTCGGCAGGGACAGGGTACCGCCGGGGACCTGCACCGTGCCGGGCCGGGTCACCTGCCCGTCCAGCAGGTTGGTCAGGCCGATGAAGTCGGCGACGAAGGCGTCGGCCGGCTGGCGGTAGACCTCCATGGGCGGGGCGGCTTGATGGATGCGCCCCTGCGACATGACCACCACGAGATCGGCCATGGTCATGGCCTCGCGCTGGTCGTGGGTGACCACGATGGTGGTGATGCCAAGCCGCTGCTGAAGCTGCTTCAGCTCGATCTGCATGGCCTCGCGCAGCTTGGCGTCCAGCGCCGACAGCGGCTCGTCCAGCAGGAACAGCCTGGGCGACAGGGCCAGGGCACGGGCGATGGCGACGCGCTGGCGCTGACCGCCCGACAGCTTGGACACCGGCCGGTCGGCCACGCCGGGCAGGCGGACCAGCTCCAGCAGCTCATCGGCGCGCTTGCGCTGGTCGGCGCGGGAGGCGCCCCGGATGCGCAGGGGGTAGGCGATGTTTTCGCCCGCCGTCAGGTGTGGGAACAGGGCCAGCGACTGGAACACCATGCCGAACTCCCGCGTGTGGGCGGGGGCGTCGGTGATGTCCCGGTCGTCGATCAGCAACCGCCCGCCGGACGGCTCCTCAAGCCCGGCGATCATGCGCAGCAGGGTCGTCTTGCCGCAGCCGCTCGGGCCGAGCAGACAGACGAACCGGCCGTGCGGGATGCGCAGGGACGCGCCGTGCACCGCGACCGTGGAGCCGTAACGCTTGGTGAGACCGTCGAGGACGAGTGCGGACATGGGCGGACTCTTGAGATGACACATACTCCCCCTCTCCCGTCCCGGGAGAGGGGGAGGCGAGGGCTTGATCACCCCACGATCATCTCGGTCCACTTCTGGTTCAGCCAGTCGGACTTGGTCTGGTAGAGGTCGTAACGGGGGACGATCGGGGGGATGTCGGAGGACACCGCCGCGAACTCCTGGTCCGTCAGGTCGGTCAGCTTGCGGTCGATGGTCGGCGCGGTGCCGACCTTGCGCGACAGCAGCGCCTGAATCTGCGGCTGGCACATGTAGTCCACGAAGACATGCGCCAGATCGCCGGCCTTCGACGCCCGCGTCACCGCCCAGCTGCCCGAATCGAGGACGCCGCCCTCCTTCGGGAAGGTGGAGCGCACCGGGTTGCCGTCCGCGGCGGCGAGGCCGGTGACGTCGTGGTAATACTGGCCCATGGGGATCTCGCCGGACTTCAGCGCCGCTTCGAACTGCGCCTCGTCGCGGTACCAGAGCTTCACGTTGTTCTTCAGTTCGGACAGCTTCTTGAAGGCGTCGAGTCGGCCCTGTTCGGTGTCCAGATGCTTGGTGCCGCCGAAGAAGGTGGCGGCGGTGACCTCCAGCAGGAAGGAGTTGCTGACCAGCGCCAGCAGGCCGAGCTTTTCCTTGTTCGCCGGGTTCCACAGGGCCGCCCAGCTGGTCGGGGCCTCGGGGTAGGCCTTGGTGTTGGTGACCAGCGTGATGTACCAGGACACCGCGCCGACGCCGCTGACCTTGCCGTCCGGATATTTGTTGACGAGGTGCGGCAGGACCTTGGAGGCGTTGGGAATCTTGGACAGGTCGAAGGGCGCCCACAGCTCCGCCGCCATGCCCTTCAGCATCGCCACCTGGGACATCATCGACACGTCGGCGGGCGCCTGCCGCGCGCGGGCCGCCTGTTCCAACTGCACCAGCCACGCCTCGCCGGTCGGTTCCGCCACCGCTTCGACGGTGATGCCGGTCGCCTTCGAGAAATCGGGGAAGATGTGCTTTTCGAAGGAGTCTTTGAAATAGCCGCCGTAGACGCCGACCTTCAGGGTCTTGGCCTGGGCGCGGGCGACGTGGGGGAAGCCGGCAACGCCGACAGCCGCCGCCGTCGCGGCCAGGGTGCCGGCGCCCGCCAGCAGGGCGCGCCGGCTGAAGCCACCGTGAGTTCTCGTTTTTTCGGACGTCTCGGCCATGGTTCTTACCCTTCTTGTTCGAGGACGGATGGTGGCAGGCGGTTCGCGGCACGTACAGTGTGGACTCCGACTATTAGACGGCGGCTTTCCCTCCCCAAAAATCCCGAAGGTTGGTACCTTACTTCGACGTTTTCCGAAGTAAGCCGCAGGGAGGCCCAACCGCCATGGCGTTGGTGCAGCTGGAGACCGTCGATCTCCGCCTACTCCGTATGTTTATGACCATTGTCGAGGCCGGCGGCTTCACTGCGGCTCAGGGCGAACTGAACCTGTCGCTCTCGACCATTTCGACCCATTTCGCCGATCTGGAGGGGCGACTCGGTGTGCGGCTGTGCCGGCGGGGGCGGTCCGGATTCCGGCTGACCGCCGAGGGGCAGGCCGTCTATGACGAGCTGCGCCGGGTCTTCGACACGCTGGACCGATTCGGGGCGCGGGTGCGGGGCCTGCGCGACCGGCTGACCGGGACGCTGAGCATCGGGCTGGTGGACAACACGCTGACCGACCCGCAGGCCCCGCTGGAGCGGGTCTTCGCCCGGTTCACGGAGGCGGCGCCGGAGGTGTCATTGGTCATCAACGTCCGGCCGCCGAACGAACTGCTGCGCGACGTGATCGGCGGACAGCTGCAGCTGGCCATCGCCAGCTTTCCCCGGATCGTGCCGAGCCTCAGCTACCAGGACCTCTATCAGGAAACGAACCACTTCTACTGCGCCGAGGGGCACCCGCTATTCGCCCTGCCGGACGAGGCCATCAGTCTGGACGAGGTGCGGCGCTACCGGCTGGTGGCGCGCAGCTATTGGGGATCCCGCGACCTGAAGATCTTCGCCATCACCATGCCGCGCGCCACGGTCAGCGACATGGAGGGGGCAGCGCGGCTGATCCTGTCCGGATCCTACCTCGGCTATCTGCCGGACCACTACGCCGCCCCGTACGTGAAGGCGGGGCGGCTGCGGGTGCTGCTGCCGAGGGTGCTGTCCTATCAGGCCCCCTTCCAGGTCGCCCACGACCCGAACCGTGCCGAAAGCCCGGCGGTGGAGCTGTTCATCGGCATGGTCCGGGACGAGGTGACGGCGCCGGAGTTCCGGAGGCCCTGATTTATGGAGCCTTATGGAGCCAGGAACACCGTCTTGGCGTCGAAGCGGGAGGCGGCGCCGGTCAGGGTAACGGTCAGCGGGGTCGAGGCGGCGGCCACCGCGCCGGCCGGAGCGCGGACGTGGATGCGGTAGGTCTGGACCGAGTCGGGCGCGGCGGTCAGCTCCAGCGCGCCTTGGGACGTCGCCTCCGCGCCAGGGGCGGCGACGGTGGCGCCCGCGATCCCGGACAGGGTCAGGCGGTAGCTTTGCGGCTGCCGGGTCATGTTCGAGATCTTGACCGTGTAGCTGTTCTGGATGGCCCCGTCGGACAGCGTCACGTAGAGCGGGGCGCGGTCGCGCAGGACGGCCACGTCCAGGGACGGCTTCAGCATCAGGCCGATGGCCATCAGGCCGGTCACCACCACCAGGATCAGCCCATAGACGATGGTGCGCGGGCGGATCAGGCGGTAGGGCGCCGGCACGCGGTTGGTGGCCTTGGCGGCCTGCGCGGCCTCGGTGTCGTAGCGGATCAGGTCGCCGGGGCGACCGATGCGGGTCATCACGTCGTTGCAGGCGTCGATGCACAGGCCGCAGCTGATGCAATCCATCTGGATGCCGTTGCGGATGTCGATGCCGGTCGGGCAGACATGGACGCAGGCCCTGCAGTCAATGCAGTCACCGAGACCGGCGGACTTGCGCTCCTCCCAGCTCTGGTCCTTGCGGATCGGGGCACGGCCCTCGCCACGCCAGTCCTGATAGGTGACGACGAGGCTTTCCTCGTCCAGCAGCGCGGCCTGGATGCGCGGCCAGGGGCAGACGTAGGTGCACATCTGTTCCCGCATGAAGCCGGCCATGGCGTAGGTGCTGCCGGTCATGAACAGGATCCAGCCGAGGACGAGCAGGGACGGCTGGAACGCCACCAGATCGGCCAGGAAGCCCGGCGCGTCCACGAAATAGAGCAGCGCCGTCCCGCCGGTCGCGAGCGCGATCAGCATCCAGACGCTGTGCTTGGCGGCTTTCTTCAGCAGCCACGCGGCGTTGCGCGGGCCGTTGTCGAGCCGGATGCGGGCGCCCCGGTCACCCTCGATCCATTCCTCGACCAGCACGAACAAATCGGTCCATACGGTTTGCGGACAGGTGTAGCCGCACCACACGCGCCCGGCGATGGCCGTCGCCAGGAACAGCCCGACCGCCGCCAGGATCATCGCCCCGGTCATGTAGTAGATCTGCTGGGGCCACAGTTCGATGGCGAACAGGTAAAAGCGCTGGCTTTCCAGATCGAGCAGCACGGCCTGGTCCGGCATGCCGGGGCTACGGTCCCAGCGGATCCAGGGAAGGACCACGTAGAAGGCCAGCAGCACCAGCGCCACCCACCACTTGATCCGCCGGAACCGGCCCCGGACCGCTTTCGGATAAACCTTTTCGTGAGAGGCGTAGAGCGGCGGCGGAGCGGGAGCGGTTTCCGGAGCGTCTCCGGCGGACTTGCGGGCGAGGTTTTGCATGGCGTGCCTTTGCGCGGTCGATCGCGTGAAGGCCGGCATTGTATGCGGTCAATATGGCCGTCTCAAGGGATATTGAATGGATTGCTGCGGCGGACGGTCGCGGGGGTATCGGGGGTATGATTGATGGGGTGGGCAACCCGCCGGTCAGATGATGACCCCGGCGGAGACTGGCAGCTGGTCCAAGGCCTCGGCCAGGATGGTCAGGACGCGGCGGGTCTCGGCGCGGTCGATGGGGGCGCCGAGGCAGATGCGCAGGGCCTCGGGAATCTCGGAGGTCGTCGCGAAGGTGTCGCTGACCACGGCGGCGATGCCGCGGGTGCGCAGGTGGGTGGCAAATTCGCCGCGCGTCCAGCTGTCGGGCAGACGGAGCCAGAGGTGGAAAGCCTCCCGCTTCGATTGGAAACTGCGCGGCGGAAGGATGGAATCGGCAAGCTGGCGGCGCGCCACGGCCTCGGCGCGAACGGCGTCGAGCACCGCATCGGCCGTTCCGTCGGCGATCCAGCGATGGGCGATGGCCGAGGTCAGCGGCGAAGCCATCAGCGAGGTCGCCCGCTGCGCCGCCGCCAGCTTCAGCGCTTGCCGGGCGTTTGGAGCCACCACGTAAGCGATGCGCAGCATGGGCGACACGCACTTGGCGAGGCCGGAGACGTGGAAGGTGATGTCCGGTGCGAGGGCCGCCAGGGGACGCGGCGGGTCCGTCGGCAGAGGGCCGTAGATGTCGTCCTCGATGATTGGCACACCATGCTCGCGCGCCGCCGCGACGACGGCGTTGCGGCGCTCCAGCGGCATCGTCGCGGTGGTCGGGTTGTGGAAGGTCGGCATGCAGTACAGCGCCTTGGGGCGATGCTGCGCCAGGACCGCGCGGAGCGCGTCGGGGTCGATGCCGTCCGCGTCCATGGGAACGCCGACGACGCGCAGGCCGAGCTGGGCGGCGACGGCCTTGAAGCCCGGATAGGTCAGCGCCTCCGCGCACACCGTATCGCCGGGCCGGGCAAGCGCGGTCAGCAGCGCCAGAAGGGCGCCCTGGGTGCCGGGACAGACGAGCAGGCGCTCGGCCGGCAGATCGGGCAGGCGGCGGCGCAGCCAGTGGGCGCCCGCCGCGCGATCAGCGTTGGGGGCGCCGTTGGGATCGCCGGCCTCGGGGTAGCGCAGGATGGCGGGAAGGCCGGTTCCGGACAGCACGGCGGCCATGCCCCGGTGCAGGCGGTCCAGCAGGCCCGGCGCGTCCGGCAGCGGCGGCTGGTTCATGGTCATGTCCACGAAGCCGGCCGGACCGGTGGGGATGGTACCGGTGGAGACGGAGCGTTCCGGTGCGCGGGGAGCCTGGGCGGAGGTGAGCGCGAGAGCGCGGACGAAGGTGCCCTGCCCCACCCGCGCGTCGATCAGGCCGCGATGGCGCGCCTCCCCATAGGCGCGGCTGACCGTGGTGAAGTCGATGCCCATGCGTTCGGCCAGCAGGCGTTGCGGCGGCAGGCGCTGGCCGGGGACGAGGCGCCCGGCGCGGATGTCCTCGGCGATGGCATCCGCGATGGCGAGGTAGACGGGCCTGTCCCGCCCCTCGATCTCCGGAACCCAGAGGCTTTGATCCGGCTGCATGGCTTTCCCCGGCGCGCTGGTGACGGTCCGATCATTCCCGTGATTGTATGGATTGTCAAGAGCGCCGCCGTTTCCGCTCCGCGCCGCACACGGAAAAAATGCGGCACGCGGTGGAGATCGGCGCGCCGCCGCGCGGGCAGAAAAATGGCCGCCGGGTTTGCCCGGCGGCCTGAAGTCTAGGGAGGAAACGCCCTAAAGCGTAGACCCCCATTATGCCGCAGCGCACAATATAATCAATATCGTAGGATTTCGTATTTTCGTTGAAATCCGCACATAATAGCGATACGAAGCTTCTTAGAGCCTGAGTCTAGGGAGAAGCCCGCAAAGGGCAGAAGGGGTATGACGGCGCTGAGAACAGCAGCCTCATACCCCTTTTTTAATGGCTGCGCTTCAGGTCGGCGTCGGGTGGATTGCGGAGCCGGTCAGGACGAGGCCGGCCGCGTGCTGTCGCGGACCACCAGTTCACACTCAAGGTTGCGCTGCATCGCCAGCGCCTTGTCGTCGCCGAGGCGCGCGAGGATCAGACCGGCGGCCAGTTCGCCGATTTCCCGCTGGGGCGGGCGCACGGTGGTCAGGGGCGGGATGCAGGAGGCGCTGAAGGTCAGGTCGCCGAATCCGACCACGGCGAGATCGTCGGGAACGCGCAGCCCCTTCCGGTTCGCCTCGAACAGCACGCCAAGCGCCAGCGCGTCGTTTGAGCAGACCACGCCGTCGATGTCCGGGTGGGTGGTCAGCACCTCGTCGATCAGCCAGATTCCGACCGGGGTGGAGGCGGTGTCGGGGGCGGTGAAGGCGATGGGCTCGTGCAGGCCGCGCCGCCTCACCTCGTCCTCATAGCCGTCGGTGCGGCTGCGCACGCGCATGTCCTGATGCACGGCGGCGCCGATGTAGGCGACCTTGCGGCTGCCCTGGTCGTAGAGGTGGCTGGTCTGGCGCCGGCCGACCTCGAAATGGGAGAAGCCGACGCTCATGTCCACCGCCGGGCTCTGGGCCGAGGGAATGTCCCAGGTCTCCACCACCGGAACCCCGCAGGAGCCGAGCATGGCGCGCGTCCGGTCGGTGTGGTGCAGGCCGGTCACCACCATCGCCGCCGGGGACCAGGCGAGCATGGCGCGGATCAGCTCCTCCTCCCGCTCGGGGTCGAACTCGCTGACGCCCAGCAGGGTTTGATAGTGCGCCGCCTGGAACGCCTGTTGCAGCGTGTTGTAGGTCTCGGCGTAGAAGGAGTTGGTGATCGACGGCAAGATGACGCCCACCGTCCGGCTCTTGGCCGCGGCGAGGCTGCCGGCGACGAGGTTCGGAACATAGCCCAACTCGTCGATCACCGTGCGGACGCGGGCGGCCAGCTCCGCCGACACGGCTTCCGGACGGCGCAGGTAAAGCGAAACGGTGCTGGGCGACACGCCGGCGGCGCTGGCCACGTCCGTCATGGTCAAACGCTGGGTGGCGCGGCGCGACCGCTTGCGGGGCGTTCTCGACGGGAGCAAGGCCATTTTCTTCCTTCCTTGACGACACGCCATCATAGCATGGCGATGGCGGCCGCAACCGCCAACTTGCAAGGCCCGCCTTGCAATGGAGGGAGATGCACCCGCATTATCGGCCCCGCAACGCCTTGCCCCCAGGATCCGCATGAAGCCCAACAGCCGCCAGAATTCCGCCGCCGGCGTGCAGGAGCTGTTGGCCCGCGCCGTCACGCATCACCAGAACGGTCAGCTGGCCGAGGCCAAGCCGCTGTACGAGCAGGTTTTGCGCCGCCTGCCGCAGCAGACCGACGCACTGCATCTGCTGGGCCTGCTGAAGGGGCAGACGGGGGACATCGCAGCGGGAATCGAGCTGATCCGGCGCGCCGTGAAGAACGACGGGCGGCAGCCGGCCTTCCGCCTGAACCTTGGCCGGCTGCTGGAAGCCACCGGGCAATGGGCGGAGGCCGCCGACGCCTATGGGCACGCGGCACGGCTGGCCCCGCTGGAAGCCGAGCATCACCAGATGGAGGCCAACGCCCGCGCCCGCGCCGGCCAGACGGAGGGGGCGGCGAAGGCTCTGACGCGGATTCTGCTGCTGGTGCCGGACCAGGGGGAGATCGCGTCGGTGCTGGGCGACGCGCTGTACGACCTGGGCCGGCTGCTGCCGGCGGCGGCGTGGTACGGGCGCGCGGTGACCCTGCGGCCGGATCTGTCGGTCGCCGCCTTCAACCGGGGGGCGGCTCTGCGCGACGCCGGGCGGCCGGTCGAGGCTCTGGCGGCGTTCCGGGCGGCGGCGCAGGCGGATCCGCTGCTGGTCCAGGCGCATGGGGAGGCGGTCGGGCTGTGCCACGCGCTGGGCGACGCGGAGGGCGCGGCGAAGGCCGGGCGCGCGCTGCTGGCTCTGACGCCCGACCATGCGGAGGCGATCAAGATCGTCGGCTCGGCGCTGGCGCGGGC
>JAEZID010000286.1 GCA_023416195.1 Pseudomonadota bacterium
ATGTCGTGACGGACGATCCGGTCCGCAAGGTCCGGGGCGCGGTCGGCGCTCCAGTCGGCCAGTTCGCGGGCCAAATCGGCGCCGTCCACGACGATTGCCGCCACACCGGAAGCCCCATGCTCGATCAGGGCGCGGCGCGGCGCGTCCGGTCCGGGCAGCAGCAAGGCGGGCGTGGCGGCACGTCCGGCGGCGTCGCTCACGTCCCGCCACGCGAGGTGGAGCGCGTCGGATTCGGCCTCCAGCAGAGCGTCGGGGGCGGTCGCCGCGCCGGCCCGGACGATCCAGCCGGAGCCGGGAACGATGGATTGGATGCGCCGGGTCAGTTCCGCCCGCGCCGGGCCGGTGCCGAGGCGCTTGGACACCGCCACGTCGCGTCCCAGCGGGGCGTGCACCAGGAAGCGGCCGGGCAGCGTGACGTCCATGGTCAGGGACGGCCCCTTGCCGCCCACCGCGTCGGTCTTGACCTGGACCAGCACCGGCTGGCCGGTGCGCAGCAGGGTGCCGATGCGCTCCACGCGGCCCTTGGGTCCGCGGGCGTCATTGACGGTCAGAAGACCGGACTTGCCGGTGCCGAGGTCGATGAAGGCGCCGTCCAGACCGGTGGCGATGCGCTCCACCTTGCCCAGGAAGATGTTGCCGAGCCGCGACGGGCGGTCGGCGTGATCGATATAGAGGTCGGTCAGCCGCCCGCCGGTCAGGACCGCCGCCCGCGTCAGCGGACCGTCGCGGTCCACGAGGATTTCGAGGGACGCTTTCGCCGGGCCACTCACGGCAGCGGGAAGCCCGCGCCGCGCAGCAGGGCCGCCACTTCGAACAGGGGCAGACCGACCACGTTGCTGTAGGAACCGCCGATCCAGCGGACATGGGCCGCCGCGCGGCCCTGGATCGCGTAACCGCCGGCCTTGCCGTGCCATTCGCCGGACGCGATGTAGGACTCCACCTCCTCGTCGGCCAGCACCTTGAAGGTCACGTCGGTGCGCACGACCCGTTCCGTCCGGCGGGGCGCCTCGCCGTCGCCGGACGGGGACAGCAGGACCACGCCGCCGAACACCCGGTGCCGGCGGCCGGACAGCAGGGACAGGCAGGACCGCGCCTGCTTTTCCTCTTCGGCTTTCGGCAGGATGCGGCGGCCGCAGGCGACCACCGTGTCGGCGGCCAGCACGAAGGCGCCCGGATGGCGGGCGGCCACGGCGGCGGCCTTCTCGCCGGCCAGGCGCAAGGCGTGCTGCGCCGGCAGTTCGCGCGGCCGGGGCGATTCGTCGAGGTCGGCCGGATCCACCGCGTCGGGTACGACGCCGATCTGGCGCAACAGATCGAGCCGGCGCGGCGAGGCCGACGCCAGCACGAACCGGGGTTCGGAAGCCATGCGCGTTGCGGTGTAGGTCACTTGAACCGGAACGTGATCCGGCCCTTGGTCAGATCGTACGGCGTCATTTCGACGTTGACCCGGTCGCCGGCCAGAACGCGGATGCGGTTCTTGCGCATCTTGCCCGACGTGTGCGCCAGAACCTCATGTTCGTTGTCGAGCTTCACACGGAACATCGCGTTCGGCAGCAGCTCGACGACAGTCCCGGAGAACTCGATCAGGTCTTCCTTAGCCATAGGCCCTTAAGTCCGTAGCAGTTTCGGGCCAATAACTGACGCCACGGCGCGCCGGGGTCAAGTGGGATTCCAAACGCTCCTTTCAACCCCTGAAGGGTACGATGAATCGAATTTCCCAAATTTGATCGGGGGCAGGCCGGCCAGCCGAAAGGGGAAATCGGCCCGAAGGCCGGCTCGAACCAGCCAAGCTCCGCCCGGGTTGAAGTTCGGGAGTCGGAGGCATGCGCCGGATGCATGGCTTCGGCGGCACCGGCGGACGCGAAACAACGCCGCCGAAGAGAGGCTGGGCCTACCCGAGCAGATCGTCGTCGGCGTCGCCGGGGGCCTGGGCGGACTGGAAGGCGCTGAGCGGGGAGTCGCCGCCGTCGAGGCGCTGGCGCGGCTCGGCGGCCTGGGCGATCAGCGCGAACATGTCCTTCTGGTCGGTTTCCATCTTCCGCGTCAGCCGCGCGATGGTCTCCGAGGCGGTCAGGGCGCGGCCGTTCGCCCGGTCGAAGAAGAGGTTGTGGTTGGCCTTGGCCGCCGACGGCAGCACCTCCGCCGCCGTGGCCTTCGGGGTCGACTCGGCGGCGCGGATCAGCTTGGCGGCGCCGCCCACGCCCATGACGTAGGCGATGCGGCTTTCGGTCTCGCTGACCGGGCGCTTCAGCCGCTGTTCCAGCCGGGCGCGCCCTTCCGACAGATAGCGCGCGGCCATGCCGGCGGAAAGGTCCACGTCATGGCGCAGGTCCAGGATCTTGCGGCGCGCCGCCGGGTCGGAGACCGAGGGGATGCCGTTGCGGCTCTGGATCGCGCCGGCCAGTTCGCCCTGGCCGTAGGCGGCGCCGTGGCGGCGGAACAGGTCGAGCCACGTGCGCTCCAGGAACTGGAACGGGCCGGCGGCGGAGCTGGAGCGGTTCTTGGCCGCCGGGTTCAGGCCGCTTTCCTGGGTCGCCTGGGCGAGGATGGCGGTGAAGCTGTGCCCCGACAGGCCGGCGACCTGCTGGGCCGCCAGCACCACGCGGCCGGCGGCGGCGCTGTTCGCCATGGCGGCGGCCGAGACCGAGTTCGCGGAAGCGTTGGGCTTGCGGCCGGGCAACGGCACGGTGGTGCCGTCGGCCAGCAGCATGGGCGGTTCGGGCTTCTGAAGCGGGACCGGCGGCGCCTTCTGCCCGTTGCCCAGCCGGCCTTTCGGCACGGGCTGCGCCTGGGCGAGCAGATCCTGGAACGACGGGGCGGAACCGCCGGCGGCGTTGCCCGCCGGGCCGGCCTGAACGTCCGGCTTGCGTTCGGGGATCGGGGCGATGTGAGGCTGCGCGACCTTCATGGAACACCGGCACCGTCAGGACGATGCCGCCACGGAGTTCGAAGGAACCGGGCGGCAGGGTGGAACGGTACCCGTATAACACACAGTCGTTAATTTTATTCAATCAGCTCTGTGTCAAATGCCGGGCAGCCGGCGACGGTCCAGCGGTCCACGGCGTGCAGCAGCTTGGCCTTTTCCAGCGGCTTGGGAAGATGGTCGTCCATGCCGGCCTGCCGGCATCGTTCCACCTCCACCGCCAGGACGCCGGCCGACAGGGCCAGGATCGGGATGCGCCCGAGCGAACCGGGAAGCGCCCGGATGCGCCGCGTCGCCTCCAGCCCGTCCATGACCGGCATCTGCACGTCCATCAGCACGAGGTCGTAATCGCGCTCCTGCACCGCCGCCACGGCGGCGGCGCCGTCGTCCACGGCGTCCACATAATGGCCGGCCTTGGTCAGCATGGTGACGGCGAGGTCGCGGTTCATCGCCAGGTCCTCGGCCAGCAGGATGCGCGCGCCGCCGACGGCGGGGGTGTGGTGGGACGGCCTGCCGTCCAGATCCTCGGCGTTCTGGACGCTGGTCGGGTGCAGCGGCAGGCTGAACCAGAAGGTGCTGCCCACCCCCGGCCGGCTTTCCACCCCGATCTCGCCGCCCATCAGTTCCACCAGACGGCGGCTGATGGCGAGACCGAGGCCGGTGCCGCCGCGCCCGCGTTCCACCTGGGTGAAGCGCTGGAACAGCTCGCGCTGGCGCTCCTCGGGCACGCCGATGCCGGTGCCGCTGACCGTGAAGGTGTAGCGGCGCCCGCCGCCCTCGTCGCCCATCGCCTTGACCGTCAGGCGGACGCTGCCGCTGTCGGTGAACTTCACCGCGTTGCCCAGCAGATTCAGCAGGATCTGGCGCACCCGGTCGGGGTCGCCCAGCACATAGCCGCGCGCCGCCGCCGACACCACGGTGTGAAGCTCCAGCCCCTTCTGCTCGGCCGTCATGCGGACCATCGATTCGCAGCGGTCGGCAAGGTCGTCGATGCGGAAGGGCACGCAGACGAGGTCGAGCTTGCCCGCCTCCAGCTTCGACAGGTCGAGCACGTCGTTGATGACGGTCAGCAGCGACCGCCCGGCCTCGCGCACCTGGGTGGCGTAGCGGCGCTGTTCGACGGTCAGCGGGGTTTCCAGAAGCATTTCCGCGAAGCCGATCACCCCGTTCATCGGCGTGCGGATCTCGTGGCTCATGGTCGCCAGGAATTCCTCCTTGGCGCGGCTGCCGGAGCGGGCCTCCTCCATGGCGGCGCGCAGTTCCTGCTCGCGCTGCTTCAGGCGGCCGGACATGTCGTTGAAGGCGGTGGCGACCAGCCGGATTTCGTCCGGCGCCCGCGCCGATTCGACCACCGCGCCGACCTCGCCCGCGCCGATGCGCGTGGCGGCCTGACTCAGCACCCGCATCCAGCGCAGCACCGAGGCGTGCAGCAGCGCCCACAGCGCCGCGACGCTGAGCAGGCCGGCGATGCCCAGCACCAGCAACCCGCGCAGCAGGTCGCGGCGGGCGTCGGCCAGGATGGGGCTGGTCGGCATGCCGACGGCGAAGGTGGTGTTGGTGTCGGGCGAATGCTGGAAGGCCCAGATGCGGTGGTGCCCATCGGCGCTGCCCGCCTCGAACACGCCGACGCGCTCGGTCAGCATGTGCCGGATGTGCGGGAAGTCGGCGAGGCTGCGGCCGACCCAGCCTTCCGGATCGGGCTGGCGGGCGATCATGACGCCGTTGCGGTCGAGCACGACGATGCGGGCGTCGTCCTGCTTGGTCACCTTCACGAGGTCGGTCAGCCAGGCGAGGTCGATGGCCACGCCCAGCACGCGGTCGATCGCGCCGTTCACCAGAACCGGCTGCACCGCCAGGATCAGCGGCTTGCCCGACCGCTTGCCGATGACGAAGTCGCTGAGCACGAAGGATTTGCTGTCCAGCGCCCGCTGGAAATACTCGCGCTCGCGCAGGCTGATGCCGGCGCCGGGGCCGGTGGTGTCGCAGATGATGGCGCCGTCGGCGTCGGTGACCCACACGCCGGTCGTCCAGCGGTGCTGCCGGGGCATCGGCGCCAGAAGGTTGACGCAGGCGTCGGTGTTTTCGTGGCTCGCGTCGCGGACCGCCGGCACCAGGGCCAGCACGCTGAGCAGGTTGCGCGCCTCGCCGATCAGGTCGCGCTGGCGCTCGACGCCGTCCTCGGTCAGATGGCGCGCCAGTTCGCGGGCGCTGGTCAGCCGCTGTTCCAGCTGCTGGTTGGAATAGTAGACCACGCCCAGAATCGGCAGCGCCAGCGATGCCAGCACGACGCCCATCAGCCGCACGCGGAGACTGCGCGGACCGGCGGCGCGAAGGAGGCGGGACAGCAGGCCTGCGGACATCGGGCGGAACACCTTCCTCGAAAAAGCAGGGCAGGCTAACGAACGCCGGTGCCGCCTTCGATGATTTAACTCAATAGCACCTCAACCCGGCCTTGTGAAACTTCTTCAACGGAATCGCGAAAAGGGCCACGCAAAATGCACAGGCCGGATGCTTCTTTCGCACACCGCACGGCAATGTACGAAAGGGTTCGAACCGAAAGCGTTCGATGGAACGCATCGAACGCTTTCGACATCACACGGTCGGGCCACGCGACAGGGGGAAGCGTTCCTTGATCTTCTCCAGAAGACCGTCGCGGACCTTGCGGTAGGCCTCCAGCATCGCCTCGCGGTTGCCGTCGACCAGGGTGGGGTCGAAGGTGTTCCAGAACTCCACGTCGCAGGCCATGGTGCGCGTCATTTCGATGGCGCGGTGCTGGGCCTCCGGCGACAGGGAGATGATAAGGTCGAAATTGGCGTCCTCCAGATCCTCGAAGGTGCGGCAGCGGTGGCGGGAGATGTCGATGCCCATCTCCTCCATCACCGCGACGGCGAAGGGGTCCACCTCGTCGCCCTCGCGCACGCCGACCGAATCGATGTAGATCCGCGCGCCGTGGAAATGCTTCATCATCGCCGCCGCCATGGGCGAGCGGATCATGTTGTAGGTGCAGGCGAACAGGACGCTCGACACGGGGAGCGACTGCATCACCGGGGCCATGCGCCGCCCCGCCCCGTCAGCCGCGGATGTGCAGGACGCAGATCAGCGTGAACAGCCGCCGCGCCGTCTGAAGATCCATTTCGACTTTCCCGGCGAGCCGTTCGCGCAGCATTTCCGACCCCTCGTTGTGCAGGCCGCGGCGCCCCATGTCGATCGCCTCGATCTGCGACGGCGTGGCGCGCTTGATGGCGTTGTAGTAGCTCTCGCAGATCAGGAAATAGTCCTTCACGATCGACCGGAAGCCGGTCACCGGCAGCGTGATCTTGTCGAGCGCGCTGTCGTCGTCGCGCCGGACGTCGAAGACGAGGCGGTTGTCCTCGATCGAAAGGTGCAGGTGATAGGGGCCGGCGTCCGCGTGGTCGCACGGGCAGAACTCGTTGTCCTCCAGCAGGTCGAAGATGGCGACCGCGCGCTCGTGCTCGACCTCCGGCTTGCGCCGGACGACGGTCTTCTCGTCGAGGACGACGTGGACGATGCGGCGGTTGCCCTTCGAACTCACGCGGCACCTCCCTGCGGCAGGCGGAGCGCCACGGACAGCGCGTGGGCGTCCAGCCCCTCGGCGCGGGCCAGCGTCACCGCCGCCGGACCGATGGCCTGGATGCTGGTCGCGTCGCAGGCGACGAAGGTCGTCCGCTTCATGAAGTCCAGCACGTTCAGGCCCGAGGAGAAACGCGCGCTGCGCGCCGTCGGCAGGACGTGGTTGGGGCCGGCGACGTAATCGCCGATGGCCTCCGGCGTGTGGCGGCCGAGGAAGATGGCCCCGGCGTTGCGGACCTTCGCCGACAGGGCGTCGGGATCCTCGACGGCCAGCTCCAGATGCTCCGGCGCCAGGCGGTCGATCAGGGCCGGGGAGTCGGCCATCAGGTCGCGGACGACGATGATGGCGCCATTGTCATTCCAGCTTTTCCGCGCGATCTCCGTGCGCGGCAGCGTCAGGAAATGGATCAGGATCGCGTCTTCCACCTTCTTCGCGAAATCCGCGTCGTCGGTGATGAGGATCGACTGGGCCGAGGTGTCGTGCTCCGCCTGGGACAGCAGGTCCATGGCGATCCAGGCCGGATCGTTCCTGTTGTCGGCGACCACCAGGATCTCCGACGGGCCGGCGATGCTGTCGATGCCGACCGTGCCGTAGACCAGACGCTTGGCGGCGGCGACGAAGGCGTTGCCGGGGCCGACGATCTTGTCCACCGGCGCGATGGTCGCGGTCCCGTAGGCCAGCGCGGCCACGGCCTGGGCGCCGCCCACCCGGTAAATCTCGGTGATGCCGCATCGCTTGGCGGCGGCCAGCACCAGCGGGTTGATGATCCCGTCCGGCGTCGGCACCACCATCACGATGCGCTCCACGCCCGCCACCCTGGCCGGCAGGGCGTTCATCAGGACGGAGCTGGGATAGGCCGCCGTGCCGCCCGGCACGTACAGCCCCGCCGCCCCCACAGGAGTCCAGCGCGCGCCGAGCCGCACGCCCTGGGCGTCGCGGTAGTCGGTGACGTCCGGCACCTGAAGGCGGTGGAAGCTCTCGATCCGCTCGGCGGCGGTGTCCAGCGCGGCCAGCAGGTCGCCGCCGCACTTGCCGACCGCCGCGTCCACCTCGTCCTGGCCGATGCGCAGGGTGTCGGGGGTGAGCGTCTGGCGGTCCCAGCGGGCGGTGTAGTCGATCAGCGCCGCATCGCCGCGCTTGCGCACGTCGTCGATGACCCCGGCGACGAGATTCTGCACGTCCTCGCTGGTCTCGCGCTTGGCGTGCAGGAGCCCCTCGAAACCTTCGTTGAAGCGAGGGTCCTGGGCATCAAGCCTGACGGGCATTCACGGCCTCCCGGAAGCGTTCGATCCAGCGGGAAATTTCCTCGGGCCGCGTCTTGAAGGCGGCCCGGTTGACGATGAGGCGGGAGGTCACGTCGGCGATGTGCTCGATCTCCACCAGCCCGTTGGCCTTCAGCGTGGACCCGGTGGACACCAGATCCACGATGCGGCGGCACAGGCCCAGCGTGGGGGCAAGCTCCATCGCGCCGTTCAGCTTCACACATTCGGCCTGCACGCCACGCGCGGCGAAATGACGCTTGGTGACCTCCGGATATTTGGTCGCCACGCGCACATGGCTCCAGCGCGAGGGGTCGTCGCTCTCGCCCAGGGCGGCGGGCTCGGCCACCGACAGGCGGCACTTTCCGATGCCGAGGTCGAGCGGCGCGTAGATCTCCGGATAGTCGAATTCCATCAGCACGTCGTTGCCGGCCACGCCCAGATGGGCGGCGCCGAAGGCGACGAAGGTCGCCACGTCGAAGGACCGAACGCGGATGATGCTGAGATTGGGCACGTTGGTCGCAAAGCGCAGGAGCCGGCTGTCCTCGTTGTCGAACTCGGCTTCCGGCTCGATGCCGGCGTGCGAGAGCAACGGGCGCAGTTCCTTCAGAATGCGTCCCTTGGGCAGGGCCAGGACCAGCTGCTGGGTGTCCGTCCGGTCGCTGGCCTTCTGGTCGGGGGCCGGCGCGCCAGGGGCACGGGTATCGGCGGGCAAAGAACTCTCCTCGGGCTAGACCGCTGCCCGGATATAGCACATTCCGCGCCGCCGTCACCGGATTAGGAGGCGTATGCGGTGCGCTCCCGGCATGGCCGGTCGGCAAAGCCATTTTAACATGTGAAATTTGCTGTTTTATGTTTTTACACAGGACCCGGCATTTTCTCGCTTGACCAATTGCCCACAGACATTGTAGATAAGTTCTCGGACGCCCACCGTGGGCGCCCCGCGGCAATTTGAACCCAGCAGCTTGCGCCGCGTCACCAAACGCTAAAGCGCCACGATACCGGTCGTGGATCTCTGAGAAGGAGAGACCGGAATGATGAAGACGCTCCCCACCTCCCCCGCCCCTCGGATCGCTGTCGCCGGTATGTGTCGCGGCATGTGTTGCCGCTGAACGCGCCGCATTTCCCAAGACGATCCGAGACATTTCGCCCGCCGGGACGCTCCGCGCCGCGGGCATAGGGGGAGTTTTCCCATGAGCCAGTCGCACGCCTACGCCATCGAGGTTCAGGGCCGGTCCGCCGGCATCGTCGTCGCCGAGCGCGGCGGCTTCACCTTCTTCGTGTCCGATTGGACCTTCAAGGATCTGGACCGCCGGACCTTCCGCAACGTCGGTCAGGCTGAGCGCGCCGCCCGCCAGATCGTCACCGCCCGCGCCGGCGCTTTCCGGCATTGATCCGGGCTGCGTGAAGCGCGGCATTTTCACATACCACTTTCGAGCAAAATCCCGGTTGACGAAGAACATCGTGTTGAATATCCGTGTGTTCACTGGATATTCAACATGACCCTACCGCGCAATATCGCGGATTTCCCGAATCCCTCTGCCCTAAAGCCTCCCCTCCCAGGAAAGGACACCTTCCGTGAAGACCCTGCTGACCTCCGTTCTCGTGGCCGCCGGCCTGTTCTCGTTCGCCGCCCAGGCGGCTCCCTTGAAGGTGGGCGTGTCGGCCGGCCCCTATGGCGAGATCCTGGAATTCACCGCCAAGATCGCCGCCAAGGAAGGGCTTGAGGCGAAGGTCATCGAGTTCACCGACTGGAACATGCTGAACGCGTCGCTTCAGGATGGCGACATCGACGCCAACAACTTCCAGCACCAGCCCTACCTGGACAACCAGATCAAGCAGCGCGGCTACGACATCGTGCCGGTCGCCAAGAGCATCGTCGTGCCCATGGGCGTGTACGCCAAGAAGGTGCAGACGCTCTCGGATCTGAAGGAGGGCGCCAGCATCTCCATCCCCAACGACCCGACCAACAGCGCCCGCGCGTTGTTCCTGCTGGCCAAGGCCGGCGTCATCGGGCTGAAGGACGGGGTTGGGCTGAACACCACCATCGCCGACATCACCAGCAACCCGAAGAAGATCAAGTTCGTGGAGCTGGACGCGGCGCAGCTGCCGCGCTCGCTGGACGACGTGGACGCGTCGGTCATCACGCTGAACTACGCGGTGCTGGCGGGCCTGACGCCGAAGACCGCGCTGCTGCTGGAGGACGACCAGTCCAAGTGGCATCTGGTCTGGGCCGTCCGCAAGGATCGCGCCGAGGATCCGCAGATCAAGCGCTTCATCGAGCTGTACCGCTCGCCGGAGGTGCGCGAGTTCATCAACACGCGCTTCAACGGCACGATCATCCCGACCTGGTGAGCGACGCTTCAGTCCCCTCTCCCCTCTGGGGAGAGGGTTAGGGTGAGGGGGCTCCGGCACTGCGAACGTGCCCGGTCCCCCGACATCCCCCTCACCCCGACCCTCTTCCCAGAGGGGAGAGGGGGATTGACTTAAGGACTTCTTCCATGACCGCCCTGTTCTCCCGCACCGCGTCGATCTTCGAGCGCGACCTCGCCCCCGGTCCGGCGAACCATGTGCCCCTGAGCCCGCTGAGCTTCCTGAAGCGCGCGGCCAAGGTGTATCCGGACAAGCCGGCCATCGTGCACGGCGGCCGGGTCATAACCTACGCCCAGATGCGGGAGCGGGTTCGGCGGTTCGCGGGTGCGCTGCTGGGAGCCGGGGTCGGCAAGGGCGACACGGTGTCGGTGCTGGCGCCCAACGTTCCGGCCCTGCTGGAGGCGCATTACGGCGTGCCGCTGGCCGGCGCGGTGCTGAACGCGCTGAACACGCGGCTGGACGCGGCGGCCATCGCCTTCATCCTCGACCACAGCGAGACCAAGGTCCTGATCGTGGACCGCGAGCTGATCCCCGTCGCCAGGGCGGCGCTGGAGCAGACCCAGCGGCCGATCACGGTGGTGGAGATCGCCGACGCGCAGGTGCCCGACGCCCCGACGCTGGGCGCGGTGGAGTATGAGGACTTCCTGGCCTCCGCCGCCCCCGCCGCGTGGCGCGGCCCGGAGGACGAATGGGACGCGCTGGCGCTGAACTACACCTCGGGCACCACGGGCAACCCGAAGGGCGTCGTCTATCACCATCGCGGCGCCTATCTGAACGCGCTGGGCAACGCCTTCACGCTGAACGTCCGGCCGGACAGCGTCTATCTGTGGACTCTGCCCGCCTTCCACTGCAACGGCTGGACCTACACATGGGCGGTCACGGCGGCCGGCGGCACGCATGTCTGCCTGCGCCGGGTCGAGGCGGCGGCCATCTTCGCCGCCATCGCCGACCATAACGTCACGCACCTGTGCGGCGCGCCCATCGTGCTGAACATGCTGATCCACGCGCCGCAGGAGGCGCAACGCCGCTTCGGCCACACGGTTACCGTGGGAACGGGCGGGGCCGCGCCGCCGTCGGCGGTGCTGTCCGGCATGAAGGCGCTGGGCTTCGAGGTGATCCACATGTACGGCCTGACGGAGGTCTACGGCCCCGCCACCGTCTGCGCCCCGCAGGACGGGTGGGCGGATCTGGACGCCGACGCGCTCGCGCTGCAATACGCGCGGCAGGGCGTCAACCACATCGCGGTGGAGGATGCGACCGTCTTCGACCGCGACACCGGCCAGCCGGTTCCGGCGGACGGCGCGACCATCGGCGAGATCGCCGTGCGCGGCAACACGGTGATGAAGGGCTATCTGAAGAACCCGGCGGCGACCCGCGAGGCGTTCGAGGGCGGCTGGTTCCGCTCCGGCGACCTGGGCGTGCTGCACCCGGACGGCTACATCGAGGTCAAGGACCGCTCCAAGGACATCATCATTTCCGGCGGCGAAAACATCTCGTCCCTGGAGGTGGAAGAGGTGCTGTACAAGCATCCCGCCGTGCTGGAAGCCGCCGTGGTGGCGCGGCCCGACGACCGGTGGGGCGAGAGCCCCTGCGCCTTCGTCACGCTGAAGCCCGGCGCGGAACGCCCGTCTGAGTCCGATATTATTCAGTGGTGCCGGCAGCGCATCGCCCATTACAAGGTGCCGCGCACGGTCGTGTTCCGCGACCTGCCGAAGACATCGACCGGCAAAATCCAGAAGACCGTCCTGCGCGACGAGGCCCGCGAACTGGGCGAGCGTCGGGAGGCCCAGACCGCATGATTACGTTCGAACACGTCGAGAAAACCTATCCCGCCCGCGGCGCCGGAGCGCCCGTCCACGCCCTGACCGACATCGACCTGACCATCGGGCGGGGCGAGATCTACGGCATCATCGGCCGGTCGGGCGCCGGCAAGTCCACGCTGCTGCGCACCGTGAACCTGCTGGAAAAGCCGACCTCCGGCCGCGTTCTGGTGGACGGGGTGGACATCACCGCCCTGTCGCCGGCGCAGCTGCGCGAGGCGCGGCATTCCATCGGCATGATCTTCCAGCACTTCAACCTGCTGTCCTCGCGCACGGTGTTCGACAACGTCGCGCTGCCGCTGGAACTGGCCGGCACGAAGAAGGCGCAGATCAAGGAGACGGTGGAGCCGCTGCTGGAGCTGGTCGGCCTGACCGACAAGCGCGACCGCTACCCGGCGGAGCTGTCGGGCGGGCAGAAGCAGCGCGTCGGCATCGCCCGCGCGCTGGCCAGCAAGCCGAAGGTGCTGCTGTCGGACGAGGCGACCTCCGCGCTCGACCCCGAGACGACGGAGCAGATCCTCCACCTGCTGGCCGACATCAACAAGCGGCTTGGCCTGACCATCATGCTGATCACGCACGAAATCGCCGTCATCAAGGAGATCTGCCACAAGGTGGCGGTCATGGAAGGCGGCCGGATCATCGAGCAGGGGCCGGTCTTCGACATCTTCGCCCATCCCAAACACGCTACGACGCACACCTTCGTCGATCCAGTCATCAACCGGGGCATCCCGGACAGCCTGAAGGAGCGCCTGTCGGCGACCGAGGTTCCGGACTCCAACATCGTGCTGCGCATCACCTTCACGGGCGAGCGCGCGACCTCCCCGGTCATCAGCGCGATCAGCCGCAAGCTGAACCTGGACCTGAACATCTGGCACGGCCAGATCGACGAGATCCAGGGCGCGCCCTTCGGGACGCTGGTGGTCGAGGCCATCGGCAACCCGCAGTCCATCGAGGC
>JAEZID010000355.1 GCA_023416195.1 Pseudomonadota bacterium
ATCAACGACGCCAACCGGCCCGACCTCGGCCCGCTGCTGGCCGCCACGCGCACCGTCGGGCGCCATCTCAAGAAGGGCGACATCGTCGTCTATGAGTCCACCGTCTATCCCGGCGCCACCGAGCGCGACTGCGTGCCGGTGCTGGAGGCGGAATCGGGCCTGACCTTCGGGCGGGACTTCTCCGTCGGCTACTCCCCGGAACGCATCAACCCGGGCGACCGCGAGCATGGCTTCGAGACGATCACCAAGGTGGTTTCCGGCTCCGACCCCGCGACGCTGGAGGTGGTGGCGGGCGTCTACGGCAGCGTGGTCCGGGCGGGCGTGCACAAGGCCCCGTCCATCGCCGTGGCCGAAGCCGCCAAGGTGATCGAGAACACCCAGCGCGACCTCAACATCGCGCTGATGAACGAGCTGGCGATGATCTTCCACCGGCTCGGCATCGACACGCAGGACGTCCTGGCCGCCGCCGGGACCAAGTGGAACTTCCTGCGCTTCGTGCCGGGGCTGGTGGGCGGCCACTGCATCGGCGTCGATCCCTACTATCTGACCCACCGGGCCGAGCAGGTCGGCCACCATCCCGAGGTCATTCTCGCCGGACGCCGCACCAACGACACCATGGGCCACTACATCGCCCGCGAGACGGTGAAGCGCCTCATGCGCGGCGCCGGGGGGGCGTCGGAGCCGGAGCAGGCCCTCCGGGTGAGCGTTCTGGGCTTCACCTTCAAGGAGGATGTGCCGGACATCCGCAACACGCGGGTGGTGGACATCGTGCGTGAACTGGAAAGCTTCGGCATCCCGGTCGGGGTGCACGATCCCATCGCCGAGCCGGCCGACGCGCGGCACGAGTATGGGCTGACGCTGGACGCCCTGGATCGCCTGCCCCCGGCCGACGCGGTCGTGCTGGCCGTGCCGCACGCGGTGTACCGGCAGGCCGGCTGGGACCTGCTGACCCGGCGGCTGAAGGGCGGGCGCGGGCTGGTGGTCGACGTCAAGGGCATCCTCGACCGCACCGCCGTGCCAGACGGGGTAAGCCTCTGGCGCCTATAGGCGGTGCGTTAGCCATGACCGCCCCGCCCTCCTTCTTGGTCGTCGTTCCGGCCTGCGCTGTGGCCGACACCATTCCAAGACGCTGACCACCGTCCGTCAGGCCGTCGCCTGCGCACGGGAAAAGACCGTGTCAACCGCGCGACGGCGATCGAGCCCAGGCGGTCGGGCTGTCCGGGCGCACGGAGGTCGGACCGGTGCATGAAAAGCATCGGTGATATACGCAAAGCACGACAGTGAATGATGCGCTCGCTGAACAGGTCGACACTTCCTTTTCACCCATTGGACCTTCGGCAGAGCATAAGCCTGTTATATTATACAGGTCTGCCGTTACAAAGGATGTCCCTTCCATCCGCCCTGCCGCCTTCGGATGTCTGGAAAAAGGCGCATTACAATGTTTTAATTTGCCTGCTAGGACTGTGAGGTAGCCTATACTCGAATTCCAGCATTAGCTTGGGAGCGTTACGCCAATGCCCGAAGCCGGGCCCAACAGCGCCTTGAAATGCCTTGTGGAGGCGGCCCGCCTGCGAGGCATCGACACATCCGTCGAGCGCATTCAGCACGATCATGTGCTTGACGACCGTGAACCGTCCACCCGACTTCTGCTCCGCATCGCCGAGCAGATCGGGCTGAAGGCGCGCGCGGTTCGCATGAGCTGGCACCATTTCGGCAAGCTGGATCAGGCGTTCCCGGTCATCGCCCGGCTCCGCAACGGCAATTCGGTGCTGATCGTCGGCGCCAACGTCGTGAACGGCGTGCCCGTGGTGCTGATGCACGACCCGCTGGCCGCCGATAAGGCGGCGCTGCCGGTCGACGAGGCCCGCTTCACGGAAGCCTGGAACGGCGAGGTGATCCTGCTCAAGCAGGATGGCGCCGTGGCCGAAGAGGAACTGCCCTTCGGCTTCGCCTGGTTCTTCCCGATGATCCGGCAGCAGAAGCGGATCTTCCGCGACGTCGCCGTGGCCGCGATCCTGCTCAGCATGCTGACCATGGCCATGCCGGTCTTCATGCAGATCGTGATCGACCGCGTCCTGGTCCACCGGAGCATCGACACGCTGCACGTCCTGATCGGCGGCATGTGTCTGGCGATCCTGTTCGAGACGCTGTTCTCCTACATGCGCCGTTACCTGATGCTGTACGCGTCGAACAAGATCGACGCTCAGGTCAGCATGCGGACCTTCAACAAGCTGGTCAGCCTGCCGATCGACTTCTTCGAGCACTCCTCCACCGGCGTGGTGACGAAGAACATGCAGCAGACCGAGCGCATCCGTCAGTTCCTGACGGGCCAGGTCTTCTCGGTCGCGCTGGATTGCGTCGGCCTGATCGTCTTCATCCCCATGATGTTCATGTACAGCGTCCCGCTGGCGATGATCGTCCTGGGATCGACGCTGCTGCTGTGCCTGCTGATGATCGCGTTCCTCCCGCCGATGAAGCGGCGCATGAACGATCTCTACGCCAGCGAGGCCACTCTCCAGGGCTATCTGGTCGAGACCATCCAGGGCATGCGGACCATCAAGTCGCTGTCCCTGGACGCCCGCCAGCGGCAGGCCTGGGACCAGAAGCTGGCCCGCGCCATCGAGAACCGCTTCCGGCTGGGCAGCTTCGGCCTGATCGCCCAGTCGCTGATCATGCCGATCGACAAGCTGACGCAGGTCGCGGTGATGGGCATCGGCGCCTACATGATCTTCGACGGCTCGATGCTGGTCGGCGCGCTGATCGCCTTCAAGATCGTCGCCGGGCGCGTCACCGGGCCGCTGGTCCAGCTCTCCCAGATGATCCAGCAGTTCCAGGAGGTCTCCCTCTCCCTGCGCATGCTGGGCCAGATCATGAACCACGAGTCCGAAGAGGGTCGGAACGGCCGCGGCATGCGGGCGCAGATCAAGGGCGAGGTGGAGTTCTCCTCGGTCCGCTTCTCCTATCCGGGAACCTCCTCGCCGGCGCTCGACGACGTGTCCTTCACCATCCCGCAGGGGCACATGTTCGGCGTCATGGGCCGAAGCGGGTCGGGCAAGACCACGGTGACGCGCCTCCTCCAGGCCCTGCACCGGCCGCAGGAAGGCCTGATCAAGGTGGACGGCCACGACCTGCGCGAGATCGACCTCGACCATCTGCGCACCAACATCGGCGTCGTCCTGCAGGACAACTTCCTGTTCCGCGGCACGATCCGCGAGAACATCTCCGCCGCCAAGCCCGGCGCCCCCATGGAGGAGGTGATCGAGGCCGCGCGTCTGGCCGGCGCCGACGAGTTCATCGAGCGTCTGCCGCGCGGCTTCGACACCATGATCGAGGAAGGCTCCGCCAACCTGTCGGGCGGCCAGCGTCAGCGCATCGCCATCGCGCGCGCGCTGCTGATCAACCCGCCGATCCTCATCATGGACGAGGCGACCAGCGCGCTCGACGCGGAGAGCGAGGCCATCATCCAGGCCAACATGCAGAACATCGCCAAGGGCCGCACGCTGATCATCATTTCCCACCGCCTGTCTTCCCTGGTGTCGTGCGACGCCATCATGGTCCTGGACCGCGGCAAGGTCGCCGACGTGGGCCGCCACAACGACCTGCTGGGGCGTTGCGACGTCTACCGTCATCTCTGGTACAAGCAGAACCGGCACCTGGAGCTCGCGTCATGAGCCTTGCACAGCTCAAACCCTCCAAGCAGGATGAAGCGGAAGCCGAGCGGGCAATCAACGACTTCCAGTCGGACACCGCCGAGATCGAGAACCAGCCCGAACCGGCGCTGACGCGGGTCACCCTCTACGCGACCACCCTCCTCATCGTCACCGCCATCGTCTGGGCGTCGGTGTCGCGCATCGACCGCGTCGTGTCGGCGACCGGCCGGCTGGTGTCGACCGAAACGCCGATCATCATCCAGCCCTTCGACACCGCGATCCTGAAGAGCGTCAATGTCCGGGCGGGCGACATCGTGAAGGCCGGCCAGGTTCTGGCCACCATCGACCCGACCTTCGCCCAGTCGGACATCGGTCAGCTCACCGTGCGCCTGAAGACGGCCGAGGCCGGGATTTCGCGCCTGGAGGCCGAGCTGGCCGGCGAGACCTACAAGCCGCCCGCGGATCTTCCGGCCGAGGTGGCCTTGGGGCAGCTTGGGCTGTGGCGCAACCGTCAGGCGCAGTTCAGCGCGCAGGTCCAGAGCTTCGACGAGCGGATCGCCCGCACGCGGGCGGTCATGACCAACAGCCAGATCGAGGTCACCAACCTCACGGCCCAGCTCCAGAAGTGGAAGGAGATCGAAGATATCCGGACCACCCTGGCCGCCTCGCAGGTCGGCAGCAAGCTGAACGCCCTGGCGGCCACGGCCAACCGGCTGGACATCGAGCGGAACCTGTCCACGGCCAAATCGACCGAGCAGCAGAGCCGTCACGAGCTGGACGATCTGAAGGCCCAGCGTGAAGCCTTCATCCAGCAATGGAAGAACACGGTCGCCCAGGAGCTGATCCAGCAGCGCACCGAGCGCGACGTCCTGGCCGAGCAGATGGCCAAGGCCCGCAAGCGGGAAGAGCTGGTCACGCTGACCGCTCCGGTGGACGCCGTGGTTCTGGAAGTGGCGAACCGCTCGGTCAACTCGGTCGCCCAGGCGGCTGAGCCGCTCTTCACCTTGGTGCCGATCAACGCCCCGCTCGAAGCCGTCGTTCAGATCGACGGCCGGGAAATCGGCTTCATCCGCGAAGGCGATCCCGTCGCGCTGAAGTTCGACACCTACAACTACCTGGAGCACGGAGCCGCCGAGGGCGTCGTGCGCACCATCAGCGACGATTCCTTCAGCGTCGAAGACCGGACCGGCGGCATCACCAAGGCGAACGCCAACAGCGGAGCCGCCGCGCCGAAAGGCCTGTTCTACCGCGCGCACATCAAGCTGACCTCGGTCAATCTGCGCAACGTTCCGGAAGGCTTCCGCCTGGTGCCGGGCTTGCCGCTGACGGCCGACGTCAAGATTGGAAACCGCACCATCATGGCCTATTTCCTGAAGCCTCTGCTGGGCAGCATCAACGAGAGCATGCGCGAGCCTTGACGGCTCGCGCGTTCCATCCATGAGCCAAACCACGAACACCCTCAAGGGGGCGCTCCTCCGGGGGCAACGCCAGGCGCTCCAATCCTGGCCGAAGTCGTCGAAGGGACGCCTGTTCGGTCTGTTCCGCAAGCTGCGGGGCAACGAGCGCCTGAGCCAGGAGGCGGAAGCGGCGTTCACGGCCGGGCACCCGGCGGAAGGCGTGCGGATCCTGCGCATTCTCGCCAGGCGCCGCCATCCCGACGCGCTGTTCCAACTCGGCCAATGCTACGCACAGGGGCGCGGCGTGATCCGGAACATGCCGGAAGCGGTCAGCTGGATGCGCCGCGCGGCCGAGATGGGGAACGCCGACGCGCAGCATTTCCTGGGTCAGATCTACACCAAGGGTCTTGGGCGGGTCCGCGACTTCAGCGATCCGTTGCGGCTCTACGCCGCCACGGACGAGGCCGACCCGCGCTCCAACCGCGATCTGCTGTTTCCGGCCGGCGTCAACGTCGAGCCGAACGAGGCGGAGGGCCTTGCGTGGCTGGAACGCGCCGCCCAGGCCGGCCAGCCCTACGCACAGCTCGATCTGGCGCAGCATTACCTGTATGGCCAAGGGGTCGAAAAGGATGTGGAGCGCGCCATAGCGCTGTTGCGGGCATCGGCGCAGCAGGATTGTGCCCGGGCGCACGTCGCGCTCGGCCGCATCCTCCTGAACGGGCAGTTGGTGCCGCGAGACCCGGACGCCGCGGCGGAGCATCTGCGCGCCGCGGCCGAACGGGGCAATCTGGACGGCGCTTGCGAGCTTGGCATCTTTCTGGCGAGCGGAAGCGACCGGCCGGCGGACATGACCGAAGCGGCGCGCTGGTTCCAGAAGGCGGCCGAACAGGGCCACAGCCCATCGCAGCTCAATCTGGCGAACATGTATCTGCGCGGTCACGGTGTTCCGCAGAACATGGGCAAAGCCGCCGAATGGTACCGAAAAGCCGAGAAGACCGGCCACTACGCTCAGGCACAGTGGCGGCTCGGCGGCTTGTACGAGGCCGGGCAAGGCGTCGAGAAGGACCCTTTCGAAGCGTCGGAATGGTACCGCAAGGCGGCGGAGCAGGGCTTTACGCCTGCACAGTTCTCCCTTGGCCTGCTGTACACGCGCGGGGTGGGCGTTCTGCGCAACGACCAGCAGGCCGCCTTCTGGTTCGAGAAGGCGGCGGCGGCAGGGCATGTCCAGGCTTGCCTCAACCTCTCCCTGATGAACGCCCGTGGACGGTTGGGGCCGCCGGACCTTGCGATTGCCCGCGAATGGCTGGAACGGGCGCGCGCCAACGCCGGCCCGGGCGAACAGGACCAGATCCGGCATCTTGAAGGGTTGTTGAAATGAGCGGGGCGGCCTTCCGGCCGCCCGCGCACCGTTCAGCCCCCGCGCACCGTTCAGCCGAAGACGATCCAACCCGTTGAGAACTGCTCCCGGCGGACGCCGGCGAGGGTGACGGTGTGGGTGTCGGAAAAGACGATGACCGCCTCGCCGGCGCCGTTGGCGGCGACGCCGTAGGCCTGGCCGGGGGCGAGGCCGATGCGGTCGCCGTCGGCGGCGGTGAAGTCGGCGATGCGGTCGGCGCCGCCGCCGGTGGAAAAGACGAAGACGTCGGCCCCCGCCCCGCCGGTCAGCGTGTCGTTGCCCAGGTCGCCCGCCAGCCGGTCGTTGCCGAGGTCGCCGAACAGCGCGTCGTCGCCGCTGCCCCCGAACAGGGTGTCGTTCCCGTTGCCGCCGAACAGGACGTCGGTGCCGGCGTTGCCGAACAGCAGGTCGTGGCTGGCGTTGCCGAACAGCAGGTCGTTGCCCTCGCCGCCGGACAGGGCGTCGCTGTCGCCGCCGCCGATCACCGTGTCGTCGCCGAGATCGCCCACCACCACGTCGGAGCCGACATCGCCGCTCAGCAGGTCGTTGCCGCGGCCGCCGAACAGAACGTCGTCGCCGCGCCCGCCGTACATCTGGTCGGCTCCGGCGTTGCCGAACAGCGCATCGTTGCCCGGGCCGCCGAGAAGGCGGTCGGCGTCGTCGCCGCCCTGGAGCAGATCGTTGCCATACCCGCCGGTCAACGTGTCGGCGCCGGCGAGGCCCTGGATGGTGTCGTCGCCGTCGTCGCCCCAGAGAGCGTTGCTCCGCTGGCTCCCAAGGATACGGTCGTCCAGATTGCCGCCCACCAGATTGGAGACCGTGGGAAGAGAGATCGCGCCGCCGAACCCGTTCCACGCCATCGCCGCGCCAAGGTCGGCGGTGATTCCGTTGGGGGCCTTGCCGCCGGACGCCTGCTTGAACGCCGCCGGCGTCTGCGCCGCAAAGGGATCGATGCCGAGCAGGAAATCATGGCTGGTCAGGACATAGCTTCCGGCCACCCCCTGAAGCTCGA
>JAEZID010000378.1 GCA_023416195.1 Pseudomonadota bacterium
CATCACGGGCTGACGGAGCGCTTCGTCACCTTGCAGACCAGCGACATCGGCCCCGGCAAGCCGCACCCGGACATGGTGCACCGGGCATTGGCCGAAACGGGCGTCAATGGCGCCGATACCGTTGTGATCGGCGACACCACCTACGACATTCAGATGGCCCGCAACGCGCGGGTGGCGTCGGTCGGCGTCTCCTGGGGCTACCACGCGGTGGCGGAGCTGGAGAAGGCCGGGGCCGACCGCATCGTCCATCGCGGCCGCGAGGTGGCCGTGGCGGTGCTGGCGCTGTTGGACAAGACGAACGAAGCCGAAGGCCCATCGAGAAACGAAGGACCATGATGAAGCGTTTCTACAAGACCGTCTCCGTCGAGGCTGTTCCCGGCGGTTTCGAGGTGCGCCTGGACAACCGCCCGATCCGCAGCCCGGCCAAGGCGCCGCTGGTCTTCGCGGCCGAGCCGCTGGCCCGTGGCGTCGCCGAGGAATGGGATGCCCAGGCCGAAGACATCAACCCGAACGCCATGCCGCTGATGCAGCTGGCCAGCACGGCGGTGGACCTGATCGGCAAGGGGCGCGAAGCCATCGTGGACGGCGTGGTCGCCTACGCCGAAACCGACCTGCTGTGCTACCGCGCCGAGCACCCGCGCAACCTCGTGGAGCGGCAGGCGCAGGCCTGGCAGCCGCTGCTGGACTGGGCGACGCTGCGCTTCGACGCGCCGCTGCACGTCAACGCCGGCCTGATGCCGAAGCCGCAGCCGGCCGAGGCGCTGCGCGCGCTGCGCCGCGCGGTGGAGGCTTACGACGACTGGACGCTGTCGGCCTTGCAGACGGCGACGGGCGCCTGCGGGTCTGTGGTGGTGGCGCTGGCCCTGATCGAGGGGCGGATCGACGCCGGAGAGGCGTTCGACGTGTCGCAGCTGGACGAGACCTTCCAGATCGAGGCGTGGGGCGAGGACCCCGAGGCCACCAAGCGCCGCGCCAACCTGCGGGTGGACATCGACGCCTGCCGCCGCTTCGTCGATCTGCTGCGGGCGTAAGGAAAAGCCCTCCCGCCGCCGGATGGGGCGACGGGAGGGCCTTGCCGTTACGCCGCGGCGTTACTCGGACTTCTTCTGGGCGTCCGCCGGCGCGCTGCTGCCGGTCGTGGAGCCGACGCCCGTGTTCGCCGGGCTGGCCGCGTTGTTCGAGGAACCGGCGTTGCGGTCCTTGTTGCGGTTCAGCGACGTGGTGGTGTCGGAGTACTTGAACTCCGGCAGGCTCTTCACGTCGTCGCGGCTCATTCCGGACAGGTGGATGCGGTTCTGCTGCTGGTCCCACTGGGCCTGGCTGTAATCCACGGCGATCTGCTTCTCGCCGATGCCGAGGAAGCCGCCCGAGGCGATCACCAGCTGCTGGGCCTTGCCGTTGGAATCGAGGATCACGTCCTCGACCTCGCCGACCTTTTCGTTGTCCTTGCCGTAGACGTTCTTGCCCATCAGCACTTCGACGCTGGCCATCTGGCCGCCGGTCAGATCGCCCTGACCGGCGGACGTCTGGCCGGTCTGGTTCATGTTGGTGGCCGTCGGGCCGCCGGCGGCCGGGTTGCCGGTGGACGGCGCCGTCGAGGACTGCGCCAGGGCCGAGCCGGTCATAAGGGCCAGTACGGACGCGGCCGCGATGATTGTCCTCCGCATATTCGCTCCTTTCGGCGTTGTTGGTGGAATGTGCCGGTGGCAGCTCCAACAACACCGAGAGAACGGATTGGTCACGTACCAGAGTGGCTCTCTTTTGGTGCACCCCGATCAGAATGAACGGGGCAGTACAGGCGCGAGAGTGGAACAAGAACTCAAAAGCTGGCCCAGGCCGGCTTGCGCGGCGTGAGTGTCGCGCCGGCGGCCTTGAGTGCGATCTGTTCTTGTTCGGCGCGGGCGACGTCCTCCAGCCGCAGCAGCGCGAGAGCCACGGCGCCGCGCCCGCTGCGCAGCTCGCCCACCTCGCGGTCCTCCAGAGTCACCGGGGTGCCGGGGGCGGGCAGGGGACCGTCCACGGCGACGGGGAACAGCTTCTTCCTGATGAGCGCGCGGTACTTGGTGCGGGCCGTCAGCTCCTGGCCCATGTAGCAGCCCTTGTCCCAGGAGATGGCGTTGAGGTCGTCCAGGTCGTTCTCCAGGGGGATCGACTTGCCGGGGATCAGGTCGGCGGTGCCGTCCGGAACGCCGTGGGCGAGGCGGTGGCGGTCGTAATCCTCAGGCGTCCTTGGGGCGAAGCCGGCGGCCTCCAGCGCGGCGACGGCGTCGGCCTTGGGCAGGAAAGCGCGGGCGCCGAGGGCGGGCAGGCGCGGGTCGGTGAAGGCGATGCCGCCCGCGAAGGGCACGGCGGCGCCGGGTTCTTCGGGCAGGCCGAGACGGGCCGGCGCATCGCCGCCGAACAGCGCGACGACGGCATAGTCGGCCGCGCGGTCCTCCAGCGTGATTTTGGAGCGCAGCTTGTGCATCTTCAGCTTGCGCAGGAACTCCTCGCGGCGGGCCGTCTCCGGGTCGAGCAGAAGGGCGCCGTCCGATTCGGCGATTCGGAAATCGTGCAGGAACTTGCCCTGGGGGGTGAGCAGCAGCGCGTAAGTCGCGCGGCTGTCATCGACGCGCAGAACGTCGTTGGAGACCAGCCCTTGCAGGAAGGCCGCGCGGTCCTCGCCGCCGACCGCCACCACGGCCCGGTCTTCCAGCACCGCGTAACCCGCTTGATCCGCCGTCATTCCTCGCACTCCGCACGTCTGCTCCGGTCCCGATAGTTGGGCGGGCGGCGGGGGCGTGGCAAGGGTATCCCGTGCGGTGCGCGCAATGGGCGCGCCCGCTTTGAGGTGGCGGACGCGCCAGTCCGCCGACGTCAGGCGGTGGTGTCGTGGATGCTCAGGATGCGCACCGACTTGGTGCGTCCGTCGAGCGTCCCGTAGGTGATGCTCTGCCCCTCCGACAGGCCGAGCAGGGCGGCGCCGACCGGGGTCAGGATGGAAATCCCATCCGCGCTGGCCGACGCCTCGCCGGGGGGAAGCAGCGTGGCCGTGTGCTGGACGTTCTGGTCGTCGGCGAAGGTGACGCGGGTGCCCAGCCGGACGAAGGGGATGGGCGCACTCTCCGTGACGGCGGCGCGGTCGACCTCGCGTTGCAGATATTCGACCACGGCGGTGGGCCGGCTGAGCTGGGACAGAAGAAGATCGAGGCGTCCGAGATCCTGGGGGGTGATGCGGATCGGCGGGGGATCGCCCAACATCGTCTTGCGATTCATGACGGTTCTCCATAAACAGCGGCCGGGAATGGCAGCTTGCTTAGCTGAGGGCTGCGGGGTGCAATTGTCAACCGGCGTGCATCGTCAACCGATCTCCGGTTGCCGTTCGTTTGTGCACGATGATCACGGGGTGGGCGTTATTTGGACCGTTGACGGCTGGCGCGGACCGCGCGCAACTGTGTTAAAAGGTGGCACGGCGTTGGCATCGCCGCGCACCGACCACCCCTAATTGGGTCTTTTCCTTGGATTCCGCAACCCTGTCCAATCTTCCGCACCGTCTTGAGCTGCGCGGCATCACCAAGCGCTTTCCCGGCTGCCTGGCGAACGACGCGGTCGATCTCGTCCTGAAGCCGGGCGAGATCCACGCGCTGCTGGGCGAGAACGGCGCCGGCAAGTCCACGCTGGTGAAGATCATCTACGGCGTGCTGCACGCCGATTCCGGCACGATCCTCTGGCAGGGGGAGGAGGTCACCATCCCCAACCCGGCCGGCGCGCGGCGGCTGGGCATCGGCATGGTGTTCCAGCACTTCTCGCTGTTCGACACGCTGACGGTGGCCGAGAACATCTCGCTGGGGCTGGAGAATCCCGGCCCGATGGACGCCCTGTCGCAGCGCATCGCCGAGGTGTCGGAGCGGTACGGCCTGGCGCTCGACCCCGGCCGGCACGTCCACAACCTGTCGGTCGGCGAGCGGCAGCGGGTGGAGATCGTGCGCTGCCTGTTGCAGGACCCCAAGCTGCTGATCATGGACGAGCCCACCTCGGTCCTGACGCCGCAGGAGGTGACGAAGCTCTTCGAGACGCTGCGCGTGCTGGCGGCCGAGGGCTGCACGATCCTGTACATCAGCCACAAGCTGGAGGAAATCCGCGCGCTGTGCGACCGCGCCACGGTGCTGCGCGGTGGCCGGGTGGTCGGCGACTGCGACCCGCGCCGGGAGACGGCGCGCAGCCTCGCCGAGATGATGATCGGCACCGAGCTGTCCGCGCCGGAACGCATCCCCCAGGGGCAGGCCGGCGCGCCGAAGCTTCAGGTGCGGCATCTGTCCACCACGTCGGACAATCCCTTCGCGACCAATCTGAAGGACGTGTCGTTCGAGGTGCGGGCGGGAGAAATCATGGGCATCGCCGGCGTCGCCGGCAACGGGCAGGCCGAGCTGATGGCCGCGCTGAGCGGCGAGGAGCTGGTCCCGGACCCGGCCTCGGTCACCATCGAGGGGCGGCCGGTCGGGCACCTCGGCCCGCGCGAGCGGCGCGAACTTGGCCTCGCCTTCGTGCCGGAGGAGCGGCTGGGGCGCGGCGCGGTGCCGGAGCTGAGCCTGTCGGAAAACGCGCTGCTGTCCGGCTACGCGCGCGAACCGCTGGTGCGCAGCGGTCTGGTGCATTTCGGCCGGGCGCGGTCCTACGCGGAGCGCATCATCGGCGCCTTCAACGTGGTGACGCACGGGCACCGGGCGGAGGCGCGGTCGCTGTCCGGCGGCAACCTCCAGAAATTCATCATCGGCCGCGAGATTCTTCAGAAGCCGCGCCTCCTGGTGGTCGGCCAGCCGACCTGGGGCGTGGACGCGGGCGCGGCGGCGGCCATCCACCGGGCGCTGATCGACCTCGCGCGCGGCGGCGCGGCGGTTCTGGTCATCAGCCAGGATCTGGACGAGCTGTTCGTGCTGAGCGACCGCATCGCCGTGCTGTTCCACGGCCGCCTGTCGGAGAGCAGCCCCACCCACCAGACCAGCGTGGAGGAGATCGGCCTGCTGATGGGCGGCCTGTTCAACCGCCCGCCGGACGAGGACGAGGAGCCGGGCCGTGGGGTTTGAGGAAGCATCCATGAAGACGGAATTCACCCTCTCCCCCCCGGGGAGAGGGAAGGGTGAGGGGGGTGAGCTTTTGCCGAACCTTTCGCCACGCGCAACCCCCTCACCCCAACCCTCTCCCCGGGGGGGAGAGGGGGCAATTCGCGGCGGTGCCGGTCTATGAGCCTCCTTCGTCTTGAGCCGCGCGGGCAGGCGTCGCGCGTCATGGTGTATCTGACGCCGGTGATCGCGGTCGCGCTGACGCTGGTCAGCGGATTCCTGCTGTTCTGGGCCATGGGCTTCGATCCGGTGAAGGCTCTGCACGCCTTCTTCATCGCGCCGCTGATGTCGGTGCGGGGCCTGGGCGAGCTGGCCGTGAAGGCGACGCCGCTGGTTCTGTGCGCGGTGGGGCTGGCCATCGGGTTCCGCGCCAACGTCTGGAACATCGGGGCCGAGGGGCAGCTGACGTTGGGCGCCATCACCGGCGGCGGGCTGGCGCTGGCCTTCTATGGCGAGGGCGGCTGGTGGCTGCTGCCGCTGATGATCGTCGCGGGCATGGCCGGCGGCGCGCTGTGGGCGGCGATCCCGGCCTTCCTGCGCACCCGCTTCAACGCCAGCGAGATCCTGACCAGCCTGATGCTGACCTACGTGGCGTTGCTGCTGCTGAACTATCTGACGCACGGGCCGTACCGCGATCCGGACGGCTTCGCCTTTCCCGAATCCCGCCTGTTCGAGGCGGACGCGGTGATGCCGATCCTGATCCAGGGGACGCGCGTGCATCTGGGGTCGCTGTTCGCGCTGCTGGCCGTGGCGGGCGGCTGGGTGCTGATCGCGCGGACCTTCATCGGCTTCCAGATCAAGGTCATCGGCCTGACCCCGGCGGCCGCCGGCTATGCGGGCTTCAACGAGAAGAAGATCATCTGGCTGACGCTGCTGCTGTCCGGCGCCCTGGCGGGGCTGGCCGGGCTGGGCGAGGTGGCGGGGCCGATCGGGCAGATCACGCCCACGGTGTCGCCCGGCTACGGCTTCACGGCGATCATCGTCGCCTTCCTCGGCCGGCTGCACCCGGTCGGCATCCTGCTGGCGGGCATTCTGATGGCGCTGTCCTTCATTGGCGGCGAGGCGGCGCAGATCGGCCTCGGCCTGCCCAAGGCGATCACGGGAGTCTTCCAGGGCATGCTGCTGTTCTTCCTGCTGGCGACCGACGTGCTGATCCGCTATCGCGTCCGCTTCGGAGCCCAAAAGAAGGCGGCCGGGAAGGTGATGGCATGAGCGCGGAACTGGCCCTTCTCGGCCCCATTCTGGCGGCCATGGTGGCGGCGGCGACGCCGCTGCTGTTCGCCGCGCTGGGCGAGCTGGTGGTGGAAAAGTCCGGCGTCCTGAATCTGGGCGTCGAGGGCATGATGCTGGTCGGCGCCGTCTGCGGATTCGCCGTGACGGTGCAGACCGGCAGCTCGACGGCGGGCTTCGTCCTGGGGGCGGCGGCCGGAGCCGCGATGGCGGCCCTGTTCGGCGTGCTGACGCTGCTGCTGCTCGCCAATCAGGTGGCGACGGGGCTGGCGCTGACGCTGTTCGGCGTCGGCCTGTCGGCGCTGATCGGGCAGGGATACGTCGGCATTCCGATCCCCGACGTGCCGGAACTGGACATTCCCGGCCTGACCGACATTCCGGTGATCGGCGAGGCGCTGTTCGGGCAGGACGCGCTGGTCTATCTGGCGCTGGCCATGGTGCCGGCGGTGCACTGGTTCCTGTACGGCACGCGCAAGGGGCTGATCCTGCGCGCGGTCGGCGAGAACCACGCGGCGGCCCACGCGCTGGGCTACAAGGTCATCCGCATCCGCTTCCTGGCCGTGCTGTTCGGCGGGGCGATGAGCGGCATGGCCGGAGCCTACCTGTCGCTGGACTACACGCCGATGTGGGCGGAGGGCATCACCGCCGGGCGCGGCTGGATCGCGCTGGCGCTGGTCGTCTTCGCCACCTGGAAGCCGGGGCGGGTGCTGCTGGGCGCCTGGCTGTTCGGCGGCTTGACCATCGCGCAGCTGCACGTCCAGGGGCTGGGCATCGACATTCCGTCGCAGGTCTTGTCGATGCTGCCGTATCTGGCTACCGTCCTGGTTCTGGTGTTGATTTCGCGGGACGTCACCCGCATCCGGCTCAACGCGCCGGCAAGCCTCGGGAAGGTGTTCCATCCCGATGCCTGACCGGCCGCGCATTCATATCCATGTTCATGCCCAACCAATCGATTCAGGGAGCATTCACGTGAACAGAAGGACCATGGGCAAGACCCTGATGGGTCTGGCCGCCGGTGCGGCGGTGCTGGCGCTTGGCGCGGGCGCGGCGGTCGCGCAGGAGAAGATGAAGGTCGGCTTCGTCTATGTCGGCCCGATCAGCGACCACGGCTACAGCTACCAGCACGACCAAGGCCGCTTGGCGGTCGAGAAGGAGCTGGGCGACAAGGTCACCACCACCTTCGTCGAGAACGTGCCGGAAGGTGCGGACGCCGAGCGCGTGATCGAGCAGCTGGCGGCCAGCGGCCACAAGCTGATCTTCACGACCTCCTTCGGCTTCATGAACCCGACGCTGAAGGTGGCCCAGCGCTACCCCGACGTGAAGTTCGAGCACGCCACCGGCTACAAGCGCGCCGCCAACGTCGCCACCTACTCGGCGCGCTTCTACGAGGGCCGCACGATCCTCGGCCTGATCGCCGGCAAGATGACCAAGTCGAACGTCATCGGCTACATCGGCTCCTTCCCGATCCCCGAGGTGGTCAGCGGCATCAACGCCTTCACGCTGGCGCTGCGCGAGGTCAACCCGAAGGCCGAGGTGCGCGTCGTGTGGGTCAACAGCTGGTACGACCCCGGCAAGGAAGCCGAGGCGGCCAAGGCCCTGATCGACCAGGGCGCCGACGTGATCTCGCTGCACACCGACAGCCCGGCGGCCATCCAGGTCGCGCAGGAGCGCGGCCTGTGGGCGTTCGGCCAGTCGTCCGACATGACCCGCTTCGGCCCGAAGGCGCACCTGACCGCCATCGTGGACGACTGGAACAGCTACTACGTCGACCGCGTCAAGGCGGCGATGGACGGCAGCTGGAAGGCCGTGGACACCTGGGGCGGCTTCAAGGACAAGATGCTGTTCCTCGCCCCGTACAACCCGGCGATCCCGCAGGACGTCGTCGCGCTGGCCGAAAAGGCCCGCACCGACATCATGGAAGGCAAGCGCCATTCCTTCCAGGGCCCGGTGAAGGACCAGTCCGGCAAGGTCGTGATCCCGGAGGGCAAGAGCGCCACCGACGAGCAGATCCTGAAGATGGACTGGTACGTCGAGGGCGTGCAGGGCAAGGTTCCGAAGTGAGCCGGCCAGCTTGAAAAGCTTGACCTGAACGGCTTGAAAGGAAAAGGGGAGGCGAAAGCCTCCCCTTTTTCGTTGCGGGGGCTCTACTCCGGCGTCCGCCCGACCGCCGCCCAGCCGTTGGGGGCGAGGCGCATGACCTCCGGGCCGCTGCCGGCGGGGTTGGGTTCCAGCGTGACCAGCTCGCGGTTCTCGAACCACGCCCAGCGCGGCACGTCGGCGGTGGTCGGCTCCCAGCCATCGGCCATGCGCGTCAGCACGTCGAGGTCGGCGGCGGCGATGGGGAACTTCGGCCGGGCCTGAACGGGCCGGGCGGCCGGGTCCTTCAGCGGCGGGGCGTCGGCTCCGGCGCGGGCGCGGATCCAGTCGGTCTGGTAGGCGCGCAGGGCCTGGTCCAGTTCGGCGCGCGCCGGCTCGGTCGGGCAGCGCAGATAGGAATCGAGGAGGGCGCGCAGGGAGGCGGCGGCGGGCGTCTGCGTGGTCATGATGCGTCGTCTCCTGAAAACCGGTCGTCCTACAGCCATCCGGTCCGCTTGAAGCGGCGGTAGAGGGTTATGCACACCACCGCGATCACGGCAAGCGCCACCGGATAGCCGAAGCGCCATCGCAGTTCGGGCATGTGTTCGAAATTCATGCCGTAGATGCCGGCGATGGCCGTCGGCACGGCGAGGATGGCGGCCCAGGCGGCCAGCTTGCGCGTCACGTCGTTCTGCCGGGACGAGGCCAGCATCATGCTGGATTCGAAGACGAAGGAGAGCAGCTCGCGCAGGCTGCCGATGGCCTCGTTGACGCGGATCACATGGTCCTGGACGTCGCGGTAATAGGGCCGGATCTCGTCGTCGATGATCGACAGCTCGAAACGTTCCAGCCGCGAGCACACGTCGAGAAGCGGCGAGGCGATGCGGCGCAGCCGCTCCAGATCGCGGCGGAGCTGGTGGATGCGCTCCACCTCGCTCTCCAGCGGAGGGCGGAGCAGGAGGACGGCCTCCAGATCCTCGACCTCCGCTTCCAGCTGGTCGAGGATCGGGAAGTAGCAGTCCACCACATAGTCCATGACGGCGTAGACGACGAAATCCTCGCCGTGGCGCAGCAGCCTCGGCGCGCTCTCGCAGCGTGCCCGCACCGGCAGGTAGGTGGAGGAGGCGCCATGGCGGACGGTGACGACATAGCCCTGGCCGGCGAAGATGTGGGTTTCGCCGAAGCTGACGCGGCCATCCTCCAGCCTTGCGGTGCGCAGGACGATGAAGACGCAGTCGCCGTAGACTTCGACCTTCGGGCGCTGGTGGGCGTGCAGCGCGTCCTCGACCGCCAGTTCGTGCAGGTTGAACTGGCGCTTGACCTCCAGCAACTGAGCCTCGGTCGGCTCGTAGAGGCCGAGCCAGACGAAGTGCCCGTCGCGCGCGGCCCAGTCGCCGGCTTCGTCCAGGGGCACGTCGGCGACGCGCCGGCCCTGGGTGTAGGCGGCGGAGGCGATGACGGTGCCGGGGACAAATCGGTCGGTCATGGGAACGGGCTGGGTGCTTGGAGTTTTGGAAGAAGCTTGCAACGGTGGGGCCTGGGCAACAAGCTCCCTGTCCGGAAAAACATGGGAATTGAGAGATATGGTGCGGCGTTGGGCGTGGGGAGCGGGGCTGTCGGCCGTGGTGGCGGTTGCCGGGGCGGTGTACTGGGGCAAGAGCCGCCCGGTCGTGCCGGATCCCAACGACGCCGCCCTGGTCGCCGAGGGACGCGCGGTCTACGGAGCGCAGTGCGCCTCCTGCCACGGCGCGGATCTGGAAGGCCAGCCGAACTGGCGGGAGCGCAAGCCGGACGGCAGGCTGCCCGCCCCGCCGCACGATGCCTCTGGCCACACGTGGCACCATCCGGACCATCTCCTGCTGGCGATGACGCGCGAGGGCGTGGCGGCGCTGGCGCCGGCCGGCTACGAAAGCGACATGCCCGCCTTCAAGGGCGCCTTGAGCGAGCGCGAGATCGCCGCCGTGATCGCCTACGTCAAGAGCCGCTGGCCCGCCGACATCCGCGAGCGTCAGGCGCGCATCACCGCCCAGCAGCCCGCCAAACCCTGATACAGCCTGAGACGAACGGACCCGTCCTCTGTTGGTGCCGGCGGGAGCGGCGGCGCTCCGGCTTGGATGAGGGATGGGGACGATGCGACGGGTGACGATGGCCGGCGCGTGCGCGCTGGCTCTGCTGGGAACCGCCGGCTGTGCGGACAGCAATTCCTGGTTCGGCGGGTCCGGGCCGTCCGCAGGCACGACCGGAACAAGCGGAAGCAGCGCGATCGCCGCGCCCGGCGATGCCGTCTCCGGGCAATCGACGCCGACGACCGGGCGGTCGCCGATCAAGCTGGGCAACCGGGGCGCCGGCGTGGCCGACGATTCGGCGGAACGCGACCGCGCCTACTACCCCGGCACCCTGTCGGGCGAGGGGCGGTGGACCGGGGACAGCGACGCGCCCGGCGCGAACTGACGGCCTTCATGGGTGAAAGGAAGGCTCCGTCCCTGGACTGAGGCGGCGGAGCCTCCTTCGAGGCACAAATCCCCTGTGCGGCATTCGGTAAACACCCAGGCGTGGCATCCGGTTCCTCCGTAGGAGGGGGCGGCGGTCCGAACGCGTCCGTCGCGCGTTCCCCAGAACAACGGATGTTAGAACAACGGATGTTCTGGGCCGATGCCCGTCGCGGGAGGACCATGATGCACGCGTTCCAGGTGGCGGCACGGGCCATGTACATGCTGGCCGCCGCCGTTCTGACCCTGTTCTCGCTGGTGTTCGTCGGCGTGGCGGCGCTGGCCGTGGTGCAGGGGGTCGTCGCGCTGGACGCCCAGGCGGCAACGCACGGGCTGCTGGACGGCGTCGGCCTGATCGTGCTGGCCATCGCGGTGTTCGAGATCGCCAAGTACCTCTACGAGGAGGAAATCGTCCGCGACCGCGAACTGCGCAACGCCGACGAGGCGCGCCGCACGCTGACCAAGTTCCTGACCACCATCATCATCGCCGCCAGCCTGGAGGGCCTCGTTCTGGTGTTCGAGGCGCGCACCACCGATTTCGCCGCGATGGTGTATCCGGCCATCCTCCTTCTGGTCATCGTCTTCATGGTGCTGGGGCTGGCGCTGTTCCAATGGATCAGCCGCCGCGCCGAGACCATCCACCCGACCGAGGGCGACGCGTGAGCGCCCAAACGGACTATGCCCGGTTGGCGGGGCGGGTTCCCGCGGGCGGCGCCGCGCCCATTTCTCTATCAAAGCGTGCCTGTTTCCCTTCTCCGTCAGCGGAGTGCCTTCCCCATGTTCGACCCCAGCGAGATCGGCCGCATCTCTCCCGACGAGCAGGCCGACGCCCTGCGCACGTTGATCGCCGTCTTCGCCACCTCCGTGGTGCGTCCGGGCGAGCGAAGGCCCCGCAACGCGGTCAGCGCCGAAATCATCGACATTCTTGACGAGGTTCCCGGCGACCAGGCGGAGGCGGTCGCCCAGCTGTTCACCATGATGGCGCTGCGCCTGCGCCGCAAGGGCCGGCCGCGCCGCACCACCTTCCGGCTGACGCTGGAAACGGCTCTGCTCGCCCGCTCCTACGTCGGCGAGCCGGTCCCGAACAACGAGACGTCCTACCTGTCCTCCGACCGGCCGGGGCTGGGGATCATCGATCTGGCCTGTTCGGACATACTGGAACGCATGGCCGCCGTGCCGGACGCCGAGCAGCGGGCGTGGCTGACCGCGCAGGTGATCGCCACCGGCCTGATCGACGCCGACCGCCGCCACACGCTGGGCGGCCCGGACCGCGACCTGGGCGACATGGCGGTGGCGGAATTCCTGCTGCGCTCCGCCGCGCAGTATCTCGCGGCGACGGCGGTGCGTTCGCCGCCGCAACCGCCCGAGGGTGGGACGGGGTAGGGGGCGTGCCGGCGTTGGGCCCCCATCCCAGCCTTCCCCCACCTGACGGCGGGGGAAGGAGCCTGATTCCCTCCCCCGTGCGCAGCATGGGGGAGGGTTAGGGGGGGGCCGCTGCGGCACCTCGCCGCGTTCTATTCCGCGATCACCACGCGGTTCCGCCCGCTTTCCTTGGCGCGGTAGAGCGCGGCGTCGGCCTCGTTCAGCGCGGCCTCGATCGCGCCGTCGCGCGGGTCGACGGGGGCGACGCCGATGCTGACGGTCATGCGGAAGCGGGTGCCATCATGGACCAGTTCGGCGCCCTCGACCCTGGCGCGCAGGCGCTCGGCGACGGCGGGGGCGTCGGCGGGCTCGGTTTCCGGCAGCAGCACCACGAACTCCTCCCCGCCGTAGCGGCCGACCAGATCGCTGGGGCGCAGGTCGTCGCGCAGCAGGGCCGCGAAACGCTTCAGCGCCTCGTCCCCGGCGGCGTGCCCGTAGGTGTCGTTGATGCGCTTGAAATGGTCGATGTCGGCCATCAGCACCGACAGCGGGTGCCCGTAGCGGCGGGAACGGGCGATCTCCTCCTGCGCGCGCTCCAGGAAGAAGCGGCGGTTGGCGGCGCCGGTCAGCGGGTCGGTGTGGGCCTGATCCAGCAGTTGCCGGTGCATCTCGGTGATGCGACCGCCGGCCTTCAGCCGCGCCTTCAGGTGGGCGGCGTTGACCGGCTTGTGGATGAAATCGTCCGCCCCGGCGTCCAGCGCCTTGAACTCGTAGAAGGCGTCGTCGTGGGCGGTCATCAGGATCAGGTACTTGTAGGCCGTGCGCGGGTCCGCGCGCAGGTGCCAGCAGACCTCCAGTCCGCACAGCTTCGGCATTTCCCAATCGATGATGGCGATGTCGAAGGGCTCCGTCCGGGCGCGGTCCAGCGCCTCCTGCCCGTCCTTGGCCAGGATGACCTCATGCCCGTAGGACGCCACCTGTTCCGACAGCATGGCGCGCATCAGGACGGTGTCGTCGGCGATGAGAACGCGCATGGCGGCGAGAATGCCCTGTCGCTTCGCGCACGGTCAATGGGACGGATCGGCGCAGAGGGGCTTTATTCGGCCGCGCGGGCGGGACGGGAGGACGACGAGACGGCAAGAGCCGCGACCGCCACCGCGAGGGGAGCGAAGGAGACCCAGAGCACCGTGTCCCATCCGTAGGTCGCCAGCAGGCCACCGGACGCGAAGGAGCCCAAGGCCATCGTCCCGAACACGATGAAGTCGTTGAGCGACTGCACCCGCGTCCGCTCTTCCGGGCGGTGGCATTCCAGCACGAGGGCCGACGCGCCCAGGAAGCCGAAGTTCCAGCCGACGCCCAGCAGGATCAGGCTCACCCAGAAATGCGCCACCTCCACCCCGGCCAGCCCGACCGCGGCGGCGGCGGCGGTCAGCGCCAGTCCGGCGGCCACCATGCGCGGGGCGCCGAAGCGCGTGATCAGCCGCCCGGTGAAGAAGCTCGGCCCGTACATCGCGATGACGTGCCATTGCAGGCCGAGGTTGGACGCCTCCTGCGACAGGCCGCACAGCCGCATCGCCAGGGGGGCGGCCGTCATGATGAAGTTCATGAGCAGGTAGGACACCAGCCCGCAGACCACGGCGGTGACGAAGCGGGGCTGGCGCGCGATGATACCGATGGGACGGCCGCCGGCAACCTCCGCCGCCGTCGGCATGGGAAGCCGGACGCCGAACAGGATGAGGGCGGACAGGACCGCCACGGCGGCCTGCGCCAGGTAGGTGGCCGCGAACAGGAAGGGCGGCGACAGGTCCATCGTGTAGGTGACGAGCTGCGGTCCGATGACCCCGGCGAACACCCCGCCCGCCATCACGGCGGACATGGCGCGCGGGCGGCGCTCCGGCGGGGCGCAATCGGCGGCGGCGAAGCGGAAGGACAGGACCACGGCGGCGTAGGCGCCTCCGAAGATCATCGCCGCGCAGAACAGCCAGAAGGATCCCAGGACCACCGCCAGGGCGGACAGCAGGCCGACGAGGACGCCGCATCCCGCGCCCGTCAGGAAGGCGGCGCGGCGGCCGTGGCGCCGGGCGACGGCGCCGGCCGGCAGCGTGCACACCGCCATGCCAACCACGAAGATGGACAGCGGCAGAGTCGCCAGGGTCGGGCTGGGGGCGAGCGTGTTGCCGACGATGGCGCCGGTCGCGTAGGCCACCACGGAATTCGCACCGGCGAGTGCCTGCGCGACGGACAGCCGCAGAACGTTGCCCAACTCGTGCCCGTAGGGATTCGCCGGCAGGACCCCGGTGCTGGTGGTGGCGTCGGCTTGAGACATGGGATCCTTCGGCGGTGGGCGGGTGATGGGGCGGGCGATGGGTTGGCCGGCGTGCGCGCCGTTGATCCAGGATTAGCGGTCCTCCATTATGAACGGAAATGGTTTGCGCGGAGTCGCCGTCTTGCCGGACTGGCTCGTGCGGGAGGAGGGCGCGGGCCTGCCCATCCGCGCCGTGCGCCTCGGCCCGGACGGAATCGGCAAGAGCATCCATCTCGGCGTGCGCCGTGGCGAGGACGGGGTGGAGTACATCGCCGGCTTCCTGGCGCTGGCGCGCGAAACGGGCCGGTAACGCCGCGTTACCGCCTTCACGCCGGCGTTGCGCCGAATGTCCGGGTCGCCCAAAGTGACTCGCCGGGCGATAGTGGTGGCCGCGCCGCATCCGGCAAACACAGGTTAATCGAGAGGGGACATCATGGCCCGCTACACGGGCGTCTATGGATTTCCGGAGTCGGCGGAGGGCGCCCGGCGCCTTGCCGAGGCGTTGGGCGTGCCCTGCCACATCGCCGAACTGCACCGGTTCCCCGATGGCGAAAGCCTCGTCCGGCTGCCGCAGGCGGTGGAGCGGGCGGTCGTCTACCGCTCGCTGGACCGGCCGAACGACAAGCTGGTGGAACTGGCGCTGGCCGCCTCCGTGCTGCGCCGCCACGGGGCGACGGAGCTGTGCCTCGTCGCGCCCTACATGGCCTACATGCGCCAGGACGCCATCTTCAAGCCGGGCGAACCCATCAGCCAGGCGGTGATCGGCGACTGGCTGGGCCAGCTGTTCGACCGCTTCGTCTGCGTCGAGCCGCACCTGCACCGCACCCACACGCTGGACGAGGTGTTCGTCGGGCGGCCCTCCGTCACGCTGACCGGGGCGGGGCCGATCGCCGAGCGGCTGCGCGCGGACGGCGCACCGGCCGACACCGTGATCGTCGGGCCGGACGAGGAGGCGGAGCCGCTGGTGTCTGCCGTGGCGGGGCCTCTGGGCTTCACGCCGGTGGTCGGGCGCAAGGAGCGGCGCGGGGACCGCGACGTGACGGTGGTGCTGCCGGACGGCGCGCCGCTGGCCGGGCGGCCGGTGGCGATCGTGGACGACGTCATCAGCTCCGGCGAGACGATCTTTTCCTGCGCCCGCGCGGCGCGGGCGGCGGGGGCGTCCTCGATCCGCGTGTTCGGCGTGCACGCGCTGTTCGGCGCCGACGTCACCGCCAGATTCGAGGCCGAGGGGCTGGGCGTTCCCATCTCCTGCGACGGCGTCCCGCACCCGACCAACGAACTTCCGCTCGCCCGCATGATCGCCGGGGCGCTGACGAACGGGTAAGGATTTATCGGTACACTGAGGGACAGGGCAATAGGGCGGGAGGATCGCCATGAAACTGTCCCTCACCTTCCACGGCGCCGTCGGCACGGTCACCGGGTCCTGCTTCCGCCTGCACACGGGCGACGGCGACGTGCTGATCGACTGCGGCCTGTTCCAGGGCACCAAGACGGTCAAGGAGCTGAACTACCGGCCCTTCCCGTTCAACCCGGCCGCCGTGAAGGCGGTGCTGCTGACCCACGCGCACATCGACCATTCCGGGCTGCTGCCCAAGCTGGTGCGGCAGGGCTTCAAGGGGCCGGTTTACGCCACCGCCGGCACGGCCGATCTGCTGGCCTACATGCTGCCCGACAGCGGCTACATCCAGGAGATGGAGGTGGACCGCCTGAACCGCCGCAACCGCCAGCGCGGACGGCCGGCGGTGCAGCCGATCTACACCCAGGCCGACGCGCAGGCGGCCATCACGCGGCTGCGCGGGGTGGAGTATGGAGAATGGGTGCCGGTGCTGGCCGGCGTGCGGGCGCGCTTCTGGCAGGCCGGGCACATCCTGGGCTCCGCCTCCGTGGAGGTCGAGGTGACGCGGCGCAACGCCGAGACGCGCATCCTGTTTTCCGGCGACCTGGGGCCGGGCGGCAAGACCTTCCACGGCGACGCGGAGGGGCCGGCGCGGCCGGACTGGCTGGTGCTGGAAACCACCTACGGCAACCGCGAGCGCATCGAGGTCGGCGAGGCGGAGCGGCAGGCGCGCCTGCGCGCGGAGGTCCTGGCGGCGCTGGAAGCCGGGGGCAACCTGCTGATCCCCGTCTTCGCGGTGGAGCGCACGCAGGAACTGCTCTACGACCTGCACCGGCTGTTCGACCGGGGCGAGATTCCGCTGGCCAACGTGTTCCTCGATTCGCCCCTGGCCGACGCGGTGACCGGCGTCTTCCGCCGGCATCTGGACGCGCTGGAAACGAAGGGCGATCCCTTCGGCCGGTCCAACATCCACCGGGTGCGGTCGGCGGCGGAAAGCCAGAAGCTGAACGCCATGACGGGCGGGGCCATCATCATGGCGGCCAGCGGCATGTGCGACGCCGGGCGCATCCGCCACCACCTGAAGAACAACCTGTGGCGGCCGGAAGCGACCGTGCTGCTGGTCGGCTATCAGGCGCCGGGCACGCTCGGCCACCTGCTGGAGCAGGGCGCCCCGCGCGTGCGCATCCATGGCGAGGACATCCAGGTGCGTGCCCGCGTCCGCTCGCTGGACGTCTATTCCGGCCACGCCGACCGCAGTAGCCTGCTGTCCTGGATCGAGGCGCGGCAGGGCGTCGGGCGCGGGTTGTTCCTGGTGCATGGCGAGGACGCCGCGCGCGAGGGCATCCGGGCGGCGCTGGTGGAGCGGGGCTGGGATCCGGCGCTGATCCGCAAGCCGGACCTCGACGAGACGGTGGACCTGACCGCGCCCGCGCCGGCCAGGGCGCCGGCCGGGGATGCAGGCGACGCGCCCCGCCTGGAGCCGGCGGCGCTGACCGCCGCCACCGACTGGCACAACCGCTACGCGGAGCTGATGCTGGACCTGAGCCGGGCCATGGAAAGCGCGTCGGACGACGCGGCGCGCGAGGCGCTGATCGCGCGGCTCAGGAAGGATTTGGGGCGGTAAGGTGGAACGGTGTGCCCCCGCGTCGAACCGACGCGGGGGACGTGTTTCACGACGGCAATCTCCACAAGCGTTCCGCACATGGTGTAGGATAAGAAAAAGAGCATTTCGCGGGCTGGAGAGGTTGATGTCAAAAGTAGCGACCGTCGTTAAGCAGATGGCGCGTAAGCTGACCGAAGACCTTGCGAGGCTTGGCCGTCTGCGGGACGCCGGCACGCCCAAGACCTTTCCCATCTTCCGCGAGATCCGCAACGCGCATCTGGACATCCAAGGGCTGATCTTTTCGATCCAAGAGCGAATCGAGCCGGCGGGGAATGAACTGCCGCCGAATTTCCCGCAGTGGGTGATCCGGCAAAAGCTGAACGACATCGCCATCTTCACCGACATCAGTCACGCCTTCATCAGCCACCCGCCGCTGGCGCTGACCTCTTCGCTCGGCGCCTTCGACGTGTTGCAGGCGGAGCAGAAGGCCTTCAACGAGACGCTGAACGCCTTCGACATGATGCTGATGGAAGCGGGCATCGACGACAAGACCGCCGACGAACTGGACGCCACGCGCACCAAGATCGAGCAGATCCTGGGCATGATCGACACCCTTCTGAAGAACAGCCCCAAGGTGCTCCAGGAATTCTAGAAGGCTTCCGGATTGTTTCAAATTTGATGCTTTGCGTGTACGTCCGATCTGGCTAATGTCGTGGTGCATGTGGGGGCTTTGCGTCTCCGACATCGCACCACCGACGTCCATTCCACGCGCAAGGCCGGTCCGGTACGAAGATGCAGAGGTCCGCTCGACCCGAACCGAACGTGCCCGCGGCGGGATTGGCCGACCCGGCGCCGCCGCGCTGGCTGGACCGGCTGATCGCCTGGCGCATTCCCTGGCTGGTGTTGCTGGGGGCGCTGGCACTGACCGGGCTGGCGTGGTTCCAGACCTCCAGATCGGTCGCCGAGGACGCGGAGAGCCGCTTCGCGCTGCGCGTGGAACAGCTTCAGCACCAGTTGGACGACCACATCAAGGTCTATGTGCAGGTGGCCCGCTCCGCCGCCGCGCTCTACACCGCCTTCCCCGAGGTGCGGCGGACGGAATGGATCCGGTTCGTCGACGGCCTCGACCTCTATGAGCGCTATCCCGGCATGCAGGGCGTCGCCTTCGCCCGCTTCGTCAAGCCGGAGGCCGCGCAGGAGGTCATCGCGAGCGTCCGCGCCGATGGCGTCAAGAGCTTCCGCATCTGGCCGGACATCGGCGGGCCGGATCGCGTCGTCAACGTCTATGCCGCCCCGGTCAACGACCAGAACGTCCGCGCGCTCGGCTACGACATGCTCTCCGAGCCGGTTCGCCGCGCCGCCATCGAGCAGGCGCGCGACAGCGGGGAGCCGGCCTTCACCCGTTCCATCGCGCTGAAGATCGACGACTCGACCGGGCCGCAGCCGGCCTTCATCATCTATCAGGCGGTTTACCGCAACGGCCAGCTGCCGCGCACGGTGGAGGAACGCCGGGCGGCCTTCGCCGGGGTGGTGGTGACGCCGATCCGGGTCGCCCCGCTGGCCAGCGCCATCTTCGATTCCAGCACGCGCGACGTCGGCGTGACCATCGTCGAGGGAGCCGATGCCGACGCCGAGTTTCCGCTGTACCGCAGCCGCGCGCCGTCGGCGGAACCGCCCCTGCTGACCGCCGTGCGTCCGGTCGCGCTGGGCGGTCACGTGTGGACCGTGCGCTACGAAAGCCGACCGGGGTTCGAGGCGGGCATGCAGGGCTGGAAGCCCACCTTCGTGCTGGTCGCCGGTTCGGCGTTGAGCGGCCTTCTGTTCACGCTGCTGTGGTCGCTGACCACGACGCGCGGGCGCGCGGTGGAGATGGCCGGGCGCATGACCGCCTCGCTGCGCCGGCGCGAGGCGGAACTGCACCAGCTGTTCAATCACGCGCCGCTGGGCATCGCGATGATCGACCGGGACGCCAAGCTCATCGACTGCAACCCGGCCTTCGCCCGCGCCGTGGGGGCCGCGCGCGACGGGCTGGTCGGCATCGACGCGCGGCTGCGGGCGCAGGACCCGGCGCTGGTCGCGGCCATCGACAGCGCCATCGCGGGGCAGAGCGCACGGCTGGAGGTCGATCAGCTTCTGCTGGCCGGGGGGCGGCACAGCCACTTCAACGTCCATCTGCAACCCGTCGCGACGCCGGACGAGCCGCCCTTCGTGCTGGCCTTCGTCGAGGACATCGGCGAGAAGCGCCGGGCCGAGCAGCACATCCATTACTTGGCGCATTTCGACGCGCTGACCGGCCTGCCCAACCGCGTCCTGCTGTTCGACCGCATCGGGCAGGCGAGCCGGCAGGCGCGCCGCGACGGCACCAAGGTGGCGGTTCTGTTCATCGACCTGGACCGCTTCAAGGTCATCAACGACAGCCTGGGGCACAGCTTCGGCGACGAGGTGCTGCGGTCGGTCGCGCGGCGCCTGCACGCGGGGCTGCGCGAGAGCGACACGGTCGGCCGGCTGGGCGGCGACGAGTTCCTGATCGTCGTACCGAACCTGCAAGAGGCCTCCGACGCCGCCGCCGTGGCGGAAAAGGTGCTGTCGCAGCTGTCCAGCCCCTTCGCGGTCGGCGGGCAGAGCTTCGTGGTGTCGCCCAGCATCGGCATCAGCCTGTTTCCCGACGACGCGGAGGACGCCGAAGGGCTGATCCGCTGCGCCGACATCGCCATGTACAACGCCAAGGACGCCGGCCGGAACGCCTTCCGTTTCGTCACGCGCGAGATGGGCGCCCGCTCGCGCGAGCGGCTGGACCTGGAGGCGGCGCTGCGCCGCGCGCTGACCAGCGGCGAGCTGTTCCTCGTCTACCAGCCGCAGGTCCGGATATCCGACGGGCAGGTGGTCGGGGTGGAGGCGCTGCTGCGCTGGCGCCATCCCGAGGCGGGGCTGATCATGCCCGGCCGCTTCCTGCCCATCGCCGAGGAAACGGGCCTCGTCCAGGCCATCGGCGACTGGGTGTTGCAGGAGGTCTGCGCGCAGATCCGCCGCTGGAAGAACCACATCGGCCTGTCGGTCCCGGTCGCGGTCAACGTCGCCGCCCAGCAGTTCCGCGACGGGCAGCTGCCCGCCAAGGTCGCCGCGGCGCTGGCCGCCAACGATCTGGAGGGGTGGGAGCTGGAGGTCGAGGTGACGGAAGGCACCCTGATCGACGACATCCCCGCCGCCGTGTCCACCCTGCGCGCGCTGAAGGAGCGGGGCATCCTGATCGCGCTGGACGATTTCGGGACGGGTTATTCGTCGCTGAGCTACCTGCACCGCTTCCCGATCGACAAGCTGAAGATCGACCGCTCTTTCATCCACGATCTGGAGCAGGACGGGACCGGCGATTCCGTCCCGCGCGCCATCGTGGGGCTGGGCCGCAGCCTGGGCCTGTCGGTCGTCGCCGAGGGGGTGGAGACGGAAGCGCAGCTCCAGCTGCTGCGCGAGCTGCGGTGCGAGAGCTTCCAGGGCTACCTGTTCAGCCGTCCGGTCCTGCCGGAGGAACTGGAGCCTATGCTGGCCGTTCGCGCCGCGCGCGATCGGACGCGGCGCGAACTGGGGTCGCCGGTGGGGTGATCCGGGGGCGATGATCCGGGGGCGTCACCGGGGGAAGATGACCTCGCGGTCCTCGGTCGCCTGCCAGGCGGGCTTCGGGCGGTGCCCCAATTCACGCCGGCCGCCGGTGTCGCGCCCGGCATCGCGGATGATCTCGCCGCGGCCGTCGCCGCCCCGTTCCCAATCGCTGTGCTCTTGGCCGCCCTTGTATTGGCCGCCCTTGTATTCGTAGCCGCGCCGGACCCAGCCGCGCGAGATCGCGGTGCCGGCCAGCACGCCGAAGCCGGCGACCAGGGCCGCCGTCATCCAGGGATGCATCTGCGCCTCGGTGTAGAGGCTGGTTTCGCGCACGAAGCGGTGCCGGCCGGCGCGTTCGTAGCCGTCGTCGCCGTGGCCGTGCAGGGCGTCGTGCCGTTCCCGGCGCGGACCGCCGGCGCGGGTGGAGCGGGTCAGCGAGCGTTCCATGACATAGTCGGTGACGCGCGGCGCGAAGGTTTCGGCCAGAGAGAACAGCTTCGCCCCGCCGCCGACGAACAGGTCGCGCATCGGGTGCTGGGCGGCGTGCAGGATGGCCTTGGCGACCAGTTCCGGCGCGTAGACGGGCGGCGGGTTGATCGGCTCGGAGTCCAGCAGGTTCTTGGCGTGCTCCTCGTACATGGTGTCGATGGCCGCCGGTTTGATGAGCGTCACGGAAATCGGCGCGCCGTCCGCCTCCAGTTCCATGCGCAGCGCGTCGGTGAAGCCCTTCACCGCGTGCTTGGTCGCGGAATAGGCCCCTTGCAGCGGGATCGAGCGGTCGGACACCACGCTGCCCAGATTGATGAGCGCACCGCCGTTGCGCCGCAGGTGCGGAATGGCGGCCAGCGAGCCGTTGACGACGCCCCAGTAGTTCGTTTCGAACAGGCGGCGGTGGTCCTCCAGCGGCGTGTCCTCGATCTTGCCGTAGATCGAAACGCCCGCGTTGTTCACCCAGCTGTCGATCCGGCCGAAGCTGCGCACGGCGGTGTCGGCGAGCTGGCGCATCTCGTCCGGGTTTGCCACGTCGGCCACGCAATGCACGGCGTCGCCGCCGTCGGCGCGGATCTCGTCGGCGACCTTGGCGAGCGCGTCACGATCGCGGGCGGCGAGCACGACCATAGCCCCGCGCTCCGCCGCCATGCGGGCGGTGACCAGCCCGATGCCGCTGGTGGCGCCGGTGATGACGATGACCTGCTCTTCGATGGGTTTCAGCTGCAGACGCATGGGACTCCCTCCCGTTCGTGAACCTTGTCCGCGAGGCTTCGAGCTGTTGGGCATTGCTTCATGAACAGGCGAAGGCGTTCCGGCGTTGCCGAAGGGAGGATTTACCGGGTGGGTGAGGAGCCCTCGCCCTTTGGAAGGGTTGGCGGCCTCCGGTTCCGGTCCACCTTACCCCGAACAACAAACGGGGAAGGGGAAAAGCGCCCATGCAGCGGACAGCAGCGGCGCCACGGCCCATCGTCAGCGAGGATGGGTTGGGCGAGCGGTATCGGCGTGTGCGCGCCACCACGGCGGGGCTTGCCGCCGGCCTGTCGCATGAGGATCAGGTGGTGCAGTCCATGCCCGACGCCAGCCCGGTGAAATGGCACCTGGCGCACACGACCTGGTTCTTCGAAACCTTTCTTCTGACGCCGAACCTGCCCTCCTACCGGCCCTTCGATCCGGCTTTCGGCTATCTGTTCAATTCCTATTACGAGGCGGTCGGCGCGCGGCATCCGCGCCCCCGGCGTGGCCTGCTGACCCGCCCCGGCGTTCCGGAGGTCGCCGCCTACCGCGACCATGTGGACGAGGCGATGCTGGAGCTTCTGGAGGGCGCCGAGGCCGAGCGGCTGGCGCCGCTGGTCACGCTGGGTCTCGCGCACGAGGAGCAGCATCAGGAACTGGTCCTGATGGATTTGCTGCACCTGTTCTCCGGCAACCCGGTGGCGCCGGCCTACCGCAGCTTCCGTCCAGCCCCGCGCGCCGCGAGCGGGGAGGGGCGCTGGGTCGCCGTGGACGGCGGCATCCGGGCGATCGGTCATGAGGGGGACGGCTTCGCCTTCGATAACGAGGGACCCCGGCACGAGGTCCTGTTGCGGCCGTTCCGCCTGTTCTCGCGGCCGGTGACCAACGGCGAGTGGCGCGCCTTCGTCGAGGATGGCGGCTACCGCACGCCGGCCCTCTGGCTGTCCGACGGCTGGGCGACCGTGGCCGCCGAGGGGTGGGAGGCCCCGGCCTATTGGCGGCGCCGGGACGATGGGTGGGCGGAATTCACGTTGATGGGCGAGATCCCCTTGGACGAGGCCGCGCCCGTCTGCCACGTCAGCTATTACGAGGCCGACGCCTTCGCCCGCTGGGCCGGCAAGCGCCTGCCGACCGAGGCCGAATGGGAAGCGGCGGCGGCCGGGCTGGCGGCGCGCGGCAACACGCTGGGCAGCGGCCTGCTGCGGCCGGTTCCGGCCGAGGATAATGGTGGCGGCGGCGGGCTGGACCAGATGTTCGGGGACGTCTGGGAATGGACGGCCAGTTCCTATTCCGCCTATCCCGGCTTCCGGCCCGCCGCCGGGGCGGTGGGTGAATACAACGGCAAGTTCATGGCGAACCAGTATGTGCTGCGCGGCGGCTGCTGCGCCACGCCGGACGGGCATGTCCGCGCCAGCTACCGGAATTTCTTCTACCCGCACCAGCGCTGGATGTTCAGCGGCGTGCGCCTTGCGGAGGACGCATGATGCCCGGAGTTTCCGCCGCCCGCGCCGCCCAGGCGCCGGACAACGGCTTTCTTGCCGACGTGCTCGTCGGGCTGTCGCGTCCGCGCAAGAGCCTGCCCTGCAAGTATTTCTACGACCGTGAGGGATCGGCGCTGTTCGACGCGATCTGCACGCTGGACGAATACTACCCGACGCGGACGGAGACGGCGTTGCTGCACGACCGCGCCGCCGATGTCGCCGCGCTTGCCGGGCCGGGCGCCACGCTGGTCGAACTGGGCAGCGGGTCGAGCGTGAAGGTGCGCATCCTGCTCGACGCGCTGGACGATCCGGCCATGTATGTGCCGGTGGACATCAGCCGGGAGCATCTGGTCGCCGCCGCCGCGCGGCTGGCCGGCGATTACCCGGCGGTGACGGTGGTGCCGGTCGCCGCCGACTATGTGCGCGGGTTCGCCCTGCCGCGCGGCGTCCGTCCGGATCGGATGGTGGTCTTCTTCCCCGGCTCCACCATCGGGAATTTCCGTCCGGCCGAGGCGCTGACGTTCCTACGTGGTTTGGGGCAACGGCTCGGAGCCGGGACGCGCCTGCTGATCGGGGTGGATCTGCGCAAGGATCGCCGCATCCTGGAGGCCGCCTACAACGACGCGGCGGGCGTGACGGCCGCCTTCAACATGAACCTGCTGGCCCGCATCAACCGGGAACTGAGCGGCACGTTCGACCTGACCCGCTTCGCGCACCGCGCCCATTACGACGCGGTGCGCGGGCGCATCGAAATGCATCTGAAGAGCCTCGTCCCGCAGACCGTGCGCGTCGCCGGGCGGCCCTTCCGCTTCGCGGCGGGCGAGACCATCCACACGGAGAATTCCTACAAATATTCGGTCGGCGGCTTCCGCCGTCTGGCGGCGCGGGCCGGTTGGGCGGCGGAGCATGGTTGGACCGACGCGGACGGCCTGTTCAGCCTGCATTGGATGGTCTGGCGCGGATAGCGGCGGAACGATGGTTGCCGAACGATGGTGGTGGAACCTGGGGGAGGCGCCGGGGTTCTTTCAGGGAACCGAAACAACAGGGCATGTGCGATGACCATTTTCGACCAGATCAAGCAGGATCATGACACCGTCCGCAGCCTGCTCGATAAGGCCGAGAAGGCCGACGGCGGCGCCCGCCCGGTCTACGAGGAACTGCAACGCGAACTGTGGGCCCACGGCAAGGTGGAGGAGGCCGTCCTCTACGAGGCGTTGAACCAGGCCCGCACCGCGAAGACGGAAACGGTGGAGGGGCTGAACGAGCACCACCTGATCAACAGCCTGCTCGACGAACTGAACGCCATGCCCGCCGACAGCACCGCCTGGAAGGCGAAGCTCCAGGTGCTGGGCGAATTGGTCCGCCACCACCTCGACGAAGAGGAAGAGGAGATGTTCGAGGAGGCGGAAGAGGCGCTGGGCGACGAGCGCGCCGAGGAACTCGGCCGGATTTACGCCGAACGGAAGGAACAGGCGCTGGCCGCGCTGGCCCCCCTGCCGAAGGGGTGAGTGGTGGAGGCCATGCCGTCCGCAACCTTGCGCGGGCGACCGATTGGCCTTATCTTGGGAGGGTAGGGAGCCGAGGGTTTTCCCTCGACCCCCCTACCTTTAGCTCAGGTACTCGACGGCGAAGCGGATTTGCCAGCCCTTCGCCGTCTTCCTGAACTTCAGGCTAAAGCGCAGCTTCAACAGCATCGCTTTACCCTCCGGTTCGTCAGCCGGGATGATTCCCGCCTGACGCGTGCATTCGTATAGCTTTTTCCCCGTTTTGGAAATCGGGCGCGGCGCGATGCCGCAAGGTCCCTCCTGTGCGTGCGCCGGGGACAGGGACGCCGCTTTTGATCTTCTGATCTCCGCCGCTTTGTGTTTTTCATCGGCACTTCACCCGTCAGCCGATGATGCCCCCATGCCGCCCGCACCCAAATCCGCCGCCGGTTCGCTCGCGTCCTTCTGCCCCTGGGCCGGAGAGGAGGGCGTCCGCGTCTACCTGCGTCCCGTTGGGCTGATGCCCGTCGCCGCCTGGGCCAAGGGGGCGGCGGTGCCGCTGGCCGGGGGCCGCTTCGCCTTCGCCATGGCCGAACTGATCGTCCGGCAGAACGGGCAGACGGGGGGCGCGCGCATCGAACGCGCCTTCGCCCCGCTGTCGGAGATCATGGCCTGGGGGTGGGAGCGGGGGCGCGCCGTCGCCGAGACGCTCGACCGCCGGTTGGGCGCGCTGACCCGCGCGCGGGCGCCGTTCGGCGGGCTTGATCTGTCGCGGCCGCGCATCATGGGAATCGTCAACGTCACGCCGGACAGCTTTTCGGACGGCGGCGATTTCTTCGACGCCAGCGCCGCCATCGCCCATGGCGAGGAGATGCTGGAGGCCGGGGCCGACCTGCTGGACATCGGTGGCGAATCCACCCGTCCCGGCTCGGCCCCCGTTCCGCCGGAGGACGAGGAGGCGCGCGTCCTGCCCGTGGTCCGGCATTTCGCGGCCAAGGGCGTCGTCGTTTCGGTGGACACGCGGCACGCGCGGGTCATGCGTTCGGCGCTGGAGGCCGGGGCGGCGATCATCAACGACATCAACGGCCTGCGCGACCCGCAGGCGCTGCCGGTCGTGGCGGAGAAAGCGGCGCCCGTCGTGCTGATGCACATGCAGGGCGAACCCGGCACCATGCAGCAGAACCCCAGCTACGAGGACGCGGCGCTGGACGTGTTCGATTGGCTGGAGGAGCGGGTGGACACCTGCGTGAAGGCCGGCGTGCCGCTGGAGCGCATCGCGGTCGATCCGGGCGTCGGCTTTGGCAAGACGGTGGAGCACAATTTGGACGTGCTGCGCCACACGGCGCTGTACCACGGACTGGGCTGCGTCGTGCTGATCGGGCTGTCGCGCAAGGCCTTCATCGGCCGGTTGTCGCGGGGCGAGCCGCCGAAGGAGCGGGTCGCCGGCTCGCTCGCCGCCGGGCTGGAGACCTTCAACCAGGGCGCCCAGATCCTGCGGGTTCACGACCTCGTCCAAACGGCGCAGGCGCGGGCGGTGTGGGAGGGGCTGCATCCGCCCATGTAATGGGCTCCCGTAATCCTTTCGCGCCTGCGCGGAAGGGCGCTTGACCATTGCCCCGGCACAAGCGAAGAAAGCGTGACCGCGCCGCTGGCTGCGGTACAGTGGCAGGGCTATTCCCGAGGGTTTTCCATGACGCGACACCTGTTCGGCACCGACGGCATCCGCGGCACCGCCAACATCGAGCCGATGACCGCCGAAACCGCCCTGCGCGTGGCCATGGCGACGGCCCTGCAGTTCCGGCGCGGCGACCATCGTCACCGCGTGGTGATCGGCAAGGACACCCGCCTGTCCGGCTATCTGCTGGAACCGGCGCTGACCGCCGGCTTCATCTCCATGGGCATGGACGTGGTGCTGGTCGGCCCCCTGCCGACGCCGGCGGTCGCCATGCTGACGCGCTCGCTTCGCGCCGACATGGGCGTGATGATCTCCGCCTCGCACAACCCGTACCAGGACAACGGCATCAAGCTGTTCGGGCCGGACGGCTACAAGCTGTCGGACGGGGTGGAGGTCGCCATCGAGACGCGCATGGGCCAGCCCTTCGCGCCGGACCTTGCAGGGTCCCCCGACCTCGGCCGCGCCAGCCGCATGGAGGACGCGACCGGCCGCTACATCGAGTACGTCAAGAACACCTTTCCGCGCGGCCTGCGGCTGGATGGGCTGAAGATCGTCGTCGATTGCGCCAATGGCGCCGCCTACAAGGTGGCGCCCAAGGTGCTGTACGAGCTGGGCGCCGACGTGGTGCCGGTGGGCGTCAGCCCGGACGGCCTGAACATCAACAAGGGGTGCGGCGCCACCGCCACCCAGACCTTGCAGGAGCAGGTGGTCACCCACGGCGCGCATCTGGGCATCGCGCTGGACGGCGATGCCGACCGCCTGATCATGGTGGACGAGGCGGGCCGGGCCATCGACGGCGACCAGCTGATGGCGCTGATCGCCGGTTCCTGGGCCAAGGCGCAGTCGCTGAAGGGCGGCGGCGTGGTGGCCACGGTCATGTCCAACCTGGGCATGGAGCGCTATCTGCAAGCCATGGGGCTGCATCTGGCCCGCACGCCGGTCGGCGACCGCTATGTGGTCGAGCATATGCGCGAGCGCGGCTACAACGTCGGCGGCGAGCAGTCGGGGCACATGGTCCTGTCCGACTACTCGACGACGGGCGACGGGCTGATCGCGGCGCTTCAGGTGCTGGCCGTGCTGATCCAGTCCGGCGGCAAGACGGCCAGCGAGGTCTGCCGCGTCTTCAGCCCGGTCCCGCAGAAGCTGACCAACGTGCGCTTCGCCGCCGGCTCCAGGCCGCTGGAGATCGCCTCGGTCAAGGAAGCCATCCAGGAGGGCGAGGCGCGCCTGAACGGCTCCGGCCGCATCCTGATCCGCAAGTCGGGCACCGAGCCGGTCATCCGCGTCATGGCCGAGGGCGACGACGAGGGGCTGGTCCACCGGGTGGTCGGCGACATCGCCGCCGCCATCCAGTCCGCCGCCCGCCCCGTGGAGGCCGCGGAATGAAGGGACGTGTTCTGATCGTCGCCGGGTCGGATTCCGGCGGCGGCGCCGGCATCCAGGCGGACATCAAGGCGGTCAGCGCGCTGAACGGCTACGCGATGACGGCCATCGCCGCCCTGACGGCGCAGAACACGACGGGCGTCTACGGCGTCGTGCCGGTCGATCCGGCCTTCGTCGCCTTGCAGATGAAGGTGGTGCTGGAGGACATCGGGGCCGACGCCGTGAAGGTCGGCATGCTCGCCAACGCCGCCGTCATCGAGGCGGTGGCCGGCGAGTATGAGACGCGCGCGGTCAACGTGCCCCTGGTCGTCGATCCGGTGATGATCGCCAAGAGCGGCCATTTCCTGCTGGAGCCGGACGCGGTGCTGACCCTGCGCAAGCGCCTGCTGCCGCTGGCCGAGATCGTGACGCCGAACCTGCCGGAGGCCGAGGCGCTGACCGACATTCCGGTCAGGACGCTGGACGACATGCGCCGCGCGGCGGAACTGATCCGCACGTTCGGCCCGAAAGCCGTGCTGCTGAAGGGCGGGCACCTGGAGGGCGAACGGCTCAGCGATCTTCTGCTGACCGAGGACGGCGAGGTGGTGTTCCAAGGCGCCCGCCTCCACACCCCGCACACCCATGGCACCGGCTGCACGCTGGCCTCGGCCATCGCGACGGGGATCGCGCAGGGTATGACGGTGCGCGACGCGGTCGCCCGCGCGCGGGCCTATGTGGAACAGGCGATCCTGACCGCGCCCGGCTTGGGCCACGGGCACGGACCGCTGAACCACCTGCACACGGTGAAGCCGTTCCCGTAAGGGGACGCGTTCACACGATCGACAGCATCCCGGTTTCGGGATTGGCGAGCAGGTCGGCCAGGGTATGCAGGCCGTGCGCCAGGACATCCGCGCTGTGCGGCTGGCACAGGCCGAGGCGGACCGCCTGCGGCGTGCCGGTGCGGCCCACGGCGAAGACGTCGCCGCCGGTGACGGCCACGCCGCGCCGCCGCGCCTCGGTGATGAAATCCTCGCGCCGCCAGGGCTCGGGCAGGAGCAGCCACATGTGCTGCGCCTGCGGATGCCCGCAGACCAGATTGCCCGGCAGGATGGAGCGCGCCAGCTGCTGGCGCAGCGCGGCCTCCGCGCGCTGGGCCTCGGCGAAGCGGTCGGCGGAGCCGTCCTGGATCCAGCGGGTCGCGACTTCCGCCGGCAGCGGGGGCGAGGAGTATTGCAGGGCGCGGATGACCGCCTCGGCGCGCGGCACCAGGGCGGGCGGCGCCACCACGTAACCGATGCGCAGGCCGGCGGACACGCTCTTGGAAATGCTGGACAGGTAGATGGTGACGTCCGGGGCGATGGCCTGGATGGGCTGAGCGTCGGGCAACAGGAAGCCGAACACGTCGTCTTCCACCAGAACCACGCCATGGCGGCGGGCGATCTCGGCGATCTCGATCCGGCGCGCCTTGGGCATCACCGAGGCGGTCGGGTTGTGCATGGTCGGCACGAGATACAGTGCCTTCGGCGCCAAGCGGCGGCAGGCGCTGTCGAAGGCGTCGGGGACGACGCCGAACTCGTCGATGGTGATGCCTTCCAGATGGTAGCCCTCCATCGCCGCCAGCGTCTTCATCCCGTAGTTGGTCAGCCGCTCCGTCAGCACCACATCGCCCGGCCGCGCCACGCAGGCCAGCGCCACCGCCATGGCGTTCTGCGCCCCGATGGTCAGCAGAACCGAGTCGGCGGACGCGACGGTCCGATGCTGGCGGGCGAGCCATTGGGCGCCGGCCGCGCGGTGGGCGGGAAAGCCGGCGTGGGGCGCGTATTCCAGCATCCCGGCGG
>JAEZID010000455.1 GCA_023416195.1 Pseudomonadota bacterium
TGCGCCACCGCCACTCGACCCCGTTCGAGATGTGCGAGATCAAGTTCCACGTCAAGCTGCCCATCTTCGTGGCGCGCCAGTGGATTCGCCACCGCACGGCGAACGTCAACGAATACTCCGCGCGCTACTCGATCCTCGACCGCGAGTTCTACATTCCGACTCCCGAACATCTCGGTGCCCAGGCCGTGGTCAACCGCCAGGGGCGCGGCGACGTGCTGGAAGGCGAGGAGGCGGCCAGCGTCCTGAAACTGCTGCGCGACGACTCCGAAGCCGTCTACGCGCATTATGAGGAGATGCTGAACCAGCGCGAGGACGGCACGACCATCGACGAGTCCCGTCAGGGCCTCGCCCGCGAACTGGCGCGCATGAACCTGACGCTCAACTACTACACCCAGTGGTACTGGAAGGTCGATCTCCACAACCTTTTGCATTTCCTGTCCCTGCGCGCCGACACCCACGCCCAGTACGAGATCCGCGTCTACGCGGAAGCGATGCTGGACGTCGTGAAGCGCTGGGTTCCGGCCGTGTTCGAGTCCTTCAGCGAATACCGCCTCGGCGGAACGCACGTCTCGAAGACCGGGTTGGAGGTTGTCAAGCGCATGCTGTCCGGCGAGACCGTCACCCAGGAGAACAGCGGCCTGTCCAAGCGCGAGTGGCGCGAACTGATGGACCAGCTGGGCCGTCCCGAGTAACGCCCGGAGGATTTCACCACCAAGACACCAAGTCACCAAGGATCCAGGGCTTGTCCGGGTCGAGGTTTCTTGGTGTCTTTGTGTCTTGGTGGTGAATTCCTGTTCATCGCGACGATTTTCCGGCCTTTGGCCGCTTTCAGGAACGGAGCATCCCCATGACGCCGCACGAGGCCGATGGACTTCACCGCCAGGGCCTCGTCGCGGCGCAGGCCGGCCGGTTCGAGGACGCGCTGGACCTGATCGGCAAAGCCATCGAGGCCTATCCCGGCGTGCCGATCTGGTGGGCCAACTACGGCCTCGTGCTGGAAAGCATGGGGCACGCGGCGGCCGCCGCGAACGCCTACTGCGGCGCGCTGAACCTCGACCCGTCGCAGGAGATCGCGATGGAGGGGCTGCTCGCCGCGACCGAGGCGATCCGTGCCGCCGGGCACGCCGACAAGGCCGGCGACACGCTTCGCCGCGCCGTCGCCCTGAACCCGAAGAGCCTCGCCGCCGTCGCCAATCTGGCCGTGCTGCGGCGCGTGCAGGACCGGCGGGCCGAGGCGCTCGCGCTCTACGACCGCGCCGCCCGGCTCGACCCGGCCAACTGGGTTCACCCCTTCAACCTCGCCAACACGCTGGCCGAGATGAGCCGGCTGAGCGAGGCCGACGCCGCCTACCAGACGGCCCTTGCGCTCGACCCCGGACGGGCGGAGATCCGGGCCAACCGCGCGACCCGCACGCTCGCCATGCAGGGCCGCGCCGACGAGGCTCTGGCCGAGATCGACAGCGCGCTGGCGCTGTTCCCCGACGCCGACGCGCTGCACGCCGCGCGCCTCTGCCTGATGCAGGTCCAACCCGGCCTGACGCTGCCGCAGATCGCGAAGGCGCACGCCGACTGGGGCGCCCGCCACCCGGACCGCCCGCCGCCCGCCGTGCCGGCCCCCGCGCCGAAGCTGCGGATCGGCTACGTCTCGCCGGACTTCCGCGCGCATCCCGTCGGCTTCTTCCTGGAACCCGTGCTGGCCCATCATGACCGCGCGGAATTCGAGGTCGTCTGCTACGCCAACACCGCCGCCCCCGACTGGAAGACCCAGCGGCTGATCGACCACGCCGACCAGTGGGTGTGGACCACCGGCCTGGACGACGAGGCGCTGGCTGAGCGCATCCGCGCCGACGGCATCCACATCCTGGTCGATCTGGCCGGCCACACCGCCGGCAACCGCCTGCCGGTCTTCGCGCGCCGCGCCGCGCCCGTGCAGGCGACCTGGGCTGGCTATGCCGGGACCACCGGCCTGCCGGCCATGGACTATCTGATTTCCGACGCGCGCCAGAGCCCCGAGGGTTCCGACGGCTGGTGCATCGAGGGCGTGGTGCGCATGCCCGACGCCTACGTCCCCTGGGGACCGCCGGAGGACGCACCGCCGGTGTCGCCGCTGCCGCTCGCCGCGCGTGGCCACGCCACCTTCGGCTCCTTCAACGCTCTGCCCAAGCTGAACGACGAGGTGATCGCCCTGTGGGCGCGCGTTCTGGCCGCCGTGCCCGACTCGCGTCTGCTGCTCCGCGCGCCGGGGTTCGAGGACGAGGGCACCGCATCCCGTGTCCAGGCCCGGTTCGAGCGCGCGGGTGTGGACCCAGCCCGGCTGGACCTGCTGCGCGGGGCGCCGCACCGCGCGTTCCTGGCCGGTTACGCGGGCGTGGACGTGGCGCTGGACCCGTTCCCGCATTCCGGCGGCGTGACGACGCTGGAGGCGCTGTGGATGGGCGTACCCGTGGTGACGCTGGGCGGCGACCGCTTCAGCGCCCGCCACGCCACCACGCATCTGGCCTCCGCCGGCCTGTCCGATCTGGTCGCCGACAGCCCGGACGCCTATGTCGCCAAGGCCGCGTCCCTGGTGGCCGACCCGGCCGAACTGTCCCGTCTGCGCGGAAGCCTGCGCGACCGCCTCGCCTCGTCCCCGGCGCTGGACGGCGTCCGCTTCACCCGCGCGCTGGAAGCGGCCTATGGCGTGATGTGGCAGCGTTTCGAATCCGGGCAGGGGCGCGCGTCCTTCTCCCTCAGCTTCGACTGAGGGCGGGGCCGTGCGGCGTCAGGCGCGTTCGGACCCCGACGCGCCGGTGCTCCACAGCAGGCCCAGCACCACGCCCTTGCAGCGCGGCAGCAGGACCAGCGTCAGCAGCAGGGTCAGCGCCGGCCAGATGGCGAAATGCACCCAGGGCGCCGGCTCGTAGTTCTGTTCCAAGGACAGCAGCAGCGGGATGACGATGTGGCCGACGATCAGGATGGTCATCCAGGGCGGCGCGTCGTCGGCGCGGAAGTGCCCGTACTCCTCGCCGCAGTGGGAGCAGCGGTCCACCGGCTTCAGGTAGCTCTTCAGCAGGCGGCCCCGCCCGCAGGCCGGGCAACTGCCCATCAGCCCGCGCAAGGCCGCCGAAAACTTGGATCGGGATTCCGGTCCGGTCGCCATGCTCGTCGCCACTCCCTTGCGTTTCGCATCATATGGGGAGCGGCGGCCGTAAGTTCACGTCGCGGACGGTTGGGCGGGCGACTCTTCGCCGCGCACGGCCTCCAGGCGGCGGGCGATGTTTTCCAGCCGCATCTGGAGTTCATGGGCGCACAGCGCGTGGGAGGCAGCGCGCGCCTCGGCCGCGATGTCGGCGATGGCCTGTTCCAGTTCGCGGATTCGGGCCTCGCGAGGATCTTTACTCATTGCATCCTGCTCCGAGCAGTTGACGTGGGGGGCCGCGGCGTCTACGGGAAGGACAACCACTCCCGGAGAGGT
>JAEZID010000477.1 GCA_023416195.1 Pseudomonadota bacterium
ACGAGCTGCGCGCCTACAACCCGCTGATCCCCAAGGGCGCCGAGCTGGTCGCCACGGTGATGTTCGAGATCGACGACCCGCTGCGCCGCGCCACCCTGCTCGGCCGTCTCGGCGGGGTCGAGGAGACTATGACGATCCAGTTCGCCGGCCACACCGTCACCGGCCGCCCGGAGGGCGACATCGAACGCACCAACGAGGAGGGCAAGACCTCGTCGGTGCACTTCATGCACTTCGACTTCACGCCGGAACAGGTCGCCGCCTTCCGCACCCCCGGCACCCAGGTGATCGTCGGCATCGCCCACGAGAATTACGGCCACATGGCCGTCATGCCCGAGGCCACGCGCGCGGCGCTGGCGGGGGATTTCGCGTAGGGCTGGGGAGGTCGCGGCGGGCCCCACCCAACCCTCCCCCACCTGACGGCGGGGGAGGGCTTTGCGGTCAGTCCACCTTTTCGTTGGGGTAGACGCCCCAGACCTCGGAGCGGGTCAGCCAGCCGCGGTGGCCCTTCAGATCGACCTCGCACCAGTCGCCCTGGCACTTGCGCAGCCAGCCCATCACGCCGGGCTCGGCGCGGGCGACCACGGCGCCGTCGCTGCGCGGCTCCTTCCGGATGGCGCGCACCTGCCCCAGGATGACGACGCCGCGCTTGCCGGACAGCATGCTCTGGTGCACCCAGCCCTCGCTGCCCTCCCAGTCGCGGATGCGGCGCCAGGTGTCGAATTCCTGGGTGATCTCGACCGGCATTTCCTTGCGCGTGAACACCCATTCGATGGGGTAGCGCGCGTTGGGGCCGGTGCGCGCGTTCACCTCGCCCGACCGCAGCGTGACGAAGCGGGGAATCGGCAGGCCCGAGGCGTGGGTCGGGTCCTTTTCCCGGCGTCCGCTTTGGGCGGCGGCCGGCTGCGCGGTTTCGAGGATGGCCCCAAAGGCAACAATGACCAGCGCCAGGACGGCGAGCGCGTGGCGGATGGCGGACGACATCGGCAACACCGGCAATCCCGTGGCAAGGAAGGGTGACAAGGATGGGAGACGCGCCGCCGAAGCCACAGCCGGCCGGCGGTCGGACACACTATAGTTAGGGGTAGTTCCCTGGGGCAAGGACAAGGCTGGGCCGGTTCGAATCGTCACAGCCATCTGGACAGGCCCTTGGACGCTTGATACGACAGTTCGCGGCCCGAACAGGGGCCGCAGGAGGGGGAGAGACCGCCCGATGACCGAAAAGAAAAAGCCGCTCGTTGTCGTCACGCGCAAGCTGCCGGACGTCATCGAAACGCGGATGATGGAGCTGTTCGACGCCCGGTTGAATTCGGACGACACGCCCCTCACCCACGCCCAGCTGATCGAGGCCGCGCAGGTGGCCGACGTGCTGGTCCCGACCGTCACCGACCGCATCGACCGCGACCTGATCGAGAAGGCCGGGCCGCAGCTGCGGCTGATCGCCTCCTTCGGCACGGGCGTCGATCATATCGATCTGAAGGCGGCGCGCGAGCGCGGCATTTCCGTCACCAACACGCCGGGCGTCCTGACCGAGGACACCGCCGACATGACCATGGCCCTGCTGCTGGCCGTCGCCCGCCGGCTGGCGGAGGGCGAGCGGCTGGTGCGAACCGGCCAGTGGGCGGGCTGGGGGCCGACGACGATGCTCGGCCACCGCATCTGGGGCAAGCGGCTGGGCATCCTCGGCATGGGCCGCATCGGGCAGGCGCTGGCCCGCCGGGCGCGCGCCTTCGGCATGTCGATCCACTACCACAACCGCCGCCGCGTCCATCCGGACGTCGAGCAGGAGTTGGAGGCGACCTACTGGGACAGCCTGGACCAGATGCTGGCGCGCATGGACGTGGTGTCGATCAACTGCCCGCACACCCCGGCCACCTACCATCTGCTGTCGGAACGCCGGCTGCGGCTGCTGCGCCCGCACTGCTACATCATCAACACCTCGCGCGGCGAGGTGATCGACGAGACGGCGCTGACCAAGATGCTGTCCAAGGGCGAGATCGCCGGCGCCGGCCTCGACGTGTTCGAGCACGAGCCGGCGGTGAACCCGAAGCTGCTGCGACTCGACAACGTGGTTCTGCTGCCGCACATGGGCTCGGCCACCATTGAGGGTCGCATCGACATGGGCGAGAAGGTGATCGTCAACATCAAGACCTTCGTGGACGGCCACGCGCCGCCCGACCGGGTGCTTGAGACGCTGCTGTAAGGATGCGCTTTTCCCTCTCCCGGCCCCGCTGGGAGAGGGTGGCCGCGCAAGCGGGCGGTTGAGGGCTGGCTTGTCCCGAGAATCCTTGCCCTCACCCTCCCAGCCTTCGGCCGGGTCCCTCCCTCTCCCGCCGGGGGCGGGAGAGGGGATGAAGGTTACGGCGCCGCCGCGCCGATGCCGCCGCCCAGTTCGATGCGCACCTCGACCACACCGGGTTCGTCCAGGTTCTCCTTGCGGATGAAGCCCAGCGCCCGGCACATGCCCAGCATGTTGGTGTTCTCGCGCAGAACCTCGCCGTAGACCTCCTTGATCCCGCGCGAGCGGGCGTAGTCCAGGATGCGGTTCATCAGCTGGTAGCCGAGGCCCTGGCCCTTCATGTCCGACCGCACCATGACGGCGTATTCGGCGCGCAGGTTGTCGGGGTCGGCGGTGATGCGGACCACGCCGTACATGATGATCTCGCCGGTTTCCGGGTCCGGCCCGACCGCCACCAAGCCCATCTCGCGGTCGTAGTCGATCTGGGTCAGGCGGGCGGCGGCCTGGTGCGAGAGGCGCTTCAGCGGCGCGAAGAAGCGCAGCCGCAGATCCTCCGGCGTCTGGTTCGCCACCATGTGGTGCACCAGCGGCTCGTCCTCCGGCAGGATCGGGCGGACGAGGAACTGGCGGCCGTCCTTGATGGTGAGACGATCCTCCAGCGCCTTGGGGTAGGGGCGGATGGCCAGCCGCTTGGCGCCGGGCAGGGCCGGCACGCCGACCTTGATGCGGGCGTCCAGCGCCATCACGCCTTCCGCATCGGCCAGCAGCGGGTTGATGTCCAGCTCGGCGATCTCGGGGAAGTCCACGACCAGCTGCGACACGCGGTTCAGCGCCGTGGACACCGCCTCCAGATCCACCGCCGCGCGGGAGCGGTAGCCCTGCAACTGCTTCCAGATGCGGGTGCGGCCCATCAGCTCGGTCGCCAGCTTCATGTTCAGCGGCGGCAGGGCCAGCGCGTAGTCCTCCACCACCTCCACCCCGATGCCGCCCTCGCCGAACAGCAGGACCGGGCCGAACAGCTCGTTCTCGGTCATGCCGACGATCAGCTCGTAGGCGTCGGGGC
>JAEZID010000555.1 GCA_023416195.1 Pseudomonadota bacterium
GTGCTGGCCGGCGCGCGGTCGATGCTGGTGACGGCGCGCGGCTACGGCTTCCCGGTGGCGCAGGAGATGGCGACGAAGCTGAAGGAGACCTGCCGGCTGCACGCCGAGGCGCTGAGCGCGGCGGAGCTTCTGCACGGCCCGGTGGCTCTGGTTCACGACGGCTTCCCGGTGCTGCTGCTGGCGCAACGGGACGAAACCCTGCCCGGCGTCCTCGACGTCGCCCGCCGCCTGCGCGGCCAGGGTGCGCATCTGCTGGTGGCCTCCGCCCTGCCCGAGGCGCTGGATCTCGCCCACACGCCCCTGCCCTTGCCGGCCCCGCTGCACCCGATGCTGGACCCGCTGGCGGCGGCGCAGGCCTTCTATCGGCTGGCCGCCGACGCCGCCGTGGACCGGGGCCTCGACCCCGACCATCCCCCGGCGCTCAGCAAGGTGACCAGGACGGTGTGAGGCGTCAGCAGCCGTTCAGCGCCTTGATGCGTTCGATCAGAGGGGCGCCCTCGCGACGGGACAGCGTCACCTCGGCGGCGCCGTCGCAGACCCGGCCGTTGACGTAGACGTAGTGGTAGCGGACGCGGAAGGCGTCCGGCCCCAAGGGATCGGCGGAGAGCAGCCGCAACGGTTCGCGCATGGCGCCGTAGAAGCGGCTGAGCGACGCAATCTCGTAGGCGCCGCTGTTGCGCTTTTCCGGCACGAGAAAGCCGTTGGCCCGCACGCCGTCGGCCTGGGCCAGCGCCTCGTAGAAGCCGCGCACCGCGTTCAGCGCGGTCCCTTCGATCCCGTTCCCCTGCGGCGGACGCGGGGCCGGAACCGGCGGGGCAGGGGGCGGAGCAGGGCGGACCACCACAGGAGCAGGCACGGGAGCCGGCGCCGGATCGGCCTTCGGCACGGGCGGCGGGGACGCGATCACCGGCGGCTGGTTCGGCCGGACGACCACCGGCGGGGGTGCTGGCGGAGGCGGGGGAGCCGCAGCCGGGGGAGGGGCGGGCGGAGGCGGGGGAACCGCCGCGTCGGGCCGGGTCAGGCGGATCGGCCCGGTCTGCCCCGCGTTGGAATTCACGTCGGCGTTCGCGGGCGGCTTGGTGCCGCGATAGCATGCGTCGCGCTCGGCGGCGCTCTTCAGCGGCTCGCAGCGTTCGACACGCTCGAAGCAGTTCCGGCGCATGTCCTCGACGGTGATGTTCTCGCAACGGGGCGGGGCGGCCACGGCCAAGCCGGTCCCCGCCAGCAGCATCGCCGCCGCCAGCCCCATCATCGAACGATCCGCCATAGCCTTCTCCCGATCTCCAGCCGCCGCCCTCCGGCTGCCGCCATCCTGCTGCCGAAGTCCATAGCAAAGCCACCGCTGGGTCAGGAATGCGGTGATTGGTCCCCTGGCTTGCATTCCGGCGGGGGCGGCACTAGCGTCGTTGGCATGACCGAAGCACAGACCCGCCCCATCCGTCAGTTGAAAGCCCCCCACGCCGTCCTGCTGGAGGAGCCGCGCGACGGCGTGCCGCAGACCAGCGAAATGCTGTTCGGCGAGACCTTCGCTCTGCTGGCCGAAGAAGGCGGCTGGCTGAAGGCCGAAAACCAGACCGATGGCCATGTCGGCTGGCTGCCGCCGGGCACCGAGGTCGGCGAGCCCGTCGCCCCGACCCACCGCGTCTGCGGCCCGCGCAGCAACCTGCACCCGGCCCCCACCCACAAGGCGGTGCCGGTCGGTACGCTCAGCTTCGGCAGCGCCGTGACGGTGGACGCCGCCGACAACGGCTGGTGCCGCCTCGACACCGGCCTGTGGGTCTTCGGCAAGCATCTGGAGCCCGTCGCCGAACCGAAGGACAAGGACCCGGTGGAGACCGCCGCCCGCTTCCTCGGCACCCCGTATGTCTGGGGCGGGCGAAGCGGGTTCGGCATCGACTGTTCGGGCCTCGTCCAGGTGGCGCTGGGTGCCGCCGGCATCGTCACGCACCACAGCAGCGGCATGCAGCGCAACGACGAATCCATCGGCCCGCTGCTGTCGGCGGACGGGCAGGGGGTGGAGTACCGGCGCGGCGACGTGGTGTTCTTCCCCGGCCATGTCGGGCTGATGCTGGACGAGGCGAGCCTGCTGCACGCCACCGTCTTCACCATGTCAGTGACCATCGAGGCCCTGGCCGACGTGGCCGCCCGCGCCGAGGCCATCACCGGCGTGCGCCGCCCGGCTCTCTGAAGCACAGGCCCTTGCGGGTCATGGTGTGCCACTGGCTGCGCAGCCGGCCGCTGTTCAACATCAGCGAACCGGCGGCTTGGGGGCAGGGAGCGGGGCAGGGGACGTGAGGCGACCGGCGCGACCAGAGCGCGGGGGCCGGCGTTTCAGATTCAGCGTCGGTCAAATGGGCCAGAGCGCCGATGTCGAAGGCCCGCGTCCCACCCACCCGTTCTCGAAAGCGGAAAGGGCGGCGTGCTCGCCGACCTCGCACCCGGTCAGGAACTGGACGTTCAGGATGGCGTTGACCGTATCCGTCCCCTGCGCCGACTGGTTCACGCCCAGGGAGTAGACGGTGACGACACGCCGCGTTGTTTCAAATTCAGCGTAGAACGCGGCGACCTGTTCGGCCGGCAAACCACAGACGGCGCTCGACGCGCCGTCCCGCGCCAAGCTTCAGGACGAGATCGGGGCGATCTGGCGCAAGGAGCGCATCATCCCCCTGACGCCGGGTCCGGGGGCGATGCCGGGTCCCGCCTTCACGGTGGATCTGCCGCGACCGCGCCGCCGCGACCACCGACGATGGAATTTCTCTTCCCCCTGTGCGCGCCATCACATCCAACCCGCCGCCGCCTCCGTATAATGCGGAGCAGGCAAGCACGGTGATGCCAAGCAATGGAGCAACCGGGCGCACCCTGGAATTCAGCCAGCTGACCAAAACTTTCGCCACTCCGAAGGAGCCTTTGACTGTGGTGGACGGCTTCGACCTGACGATGCGCAAGGGTGAGTTCGTATCGCTGATCGGGCATTCCGGTTGCGGCAAGCCCACCGTCCGGTCCATGGTCGCCGGTTTCGCCGACGTCACCACCGGCCACACCCTGGAGGTGGACATCCCCCGCCCCCGGACCCGGCAAACCCTTCTCGAACACCCCCGCTACCACGCCCACCGGGAGGAGCTTCTGTCCTCCCTGGAGAGCGGACCACACGGGGCGGCACAGGCAGCGTGAGCGCATGATGGACAAGACCCTGAGCATCCTTCTGGCCGGCCACGATGCGATCAGCACCCGTCTGGTCGAGGAAGGGCTGTCCGTCGGCGGCGTCAGGGTTGTGACCGTCAACGCCCTTTCCGATCTGATCGGCCGCGTCGCCGCCCAGGCGCCCGACGCTGTTGTTGCAACGCTGGGCACGCCCGACCGCGCGATGCTGGACCTGCTGTTCCGGCTGGCGCGGTCGGGCGGTTGCGCGGTGGTCCTGTTCGCCGACCACGCCGACCGGGAAGCCATCGCCGATGCGGCCGGGGCCGGCGTCGCGGCCTTCGTGGTAGGCGGCTTGCGCCGCGACCGCGTGCGCGTCATCGTCGAGACGGCGGTCAAACGCTTCGCTGCTTTTGAAACGCCTCAGCCCACGGGAATGGCGCACTTGTGTCAACCGGCGCGCTCTGGCACACTCGACGCATCCCGCGCCGCTGAACAATGACCGGCTGACGGCGTTTCGCCATCCCCTCGGTGCCGGAAGAAAACTCCCCAATTGGTATAATTTTGATCGCAACCGCTTGATCCCTCAGGGTGTTTCCGGGGGAGAGTCATCGTGTGAGAGCGTCCGGAGAAGCCCACCGTTTCAAATTCAGCGTGACTTTGACATGGACACACAGCTCGGTCCGATCCCCGACATCGTCGCGCCGGACCTGCACGCCCTGTTCGTCGGCTTCAATCCGGGCACCCGCTCCGGGGCGCTCGGGCACAACTACGCGGGGCGCGGCAACCAGTTCTGGCGCCTGCTCGCCGCCGCGGGCCTGACACCGCGCCTGTTGCGGCCGGAGGAGGATCGGCTGTTGCCGAGTTTCGGGCTTGGTTCGACGAATCTCGTGGCGCGGACGACGCCGAGCGCTGCGGATCTCAGCCGCGCCGAGCTGCGGGGCGGCGTGCCGCGCCTGCGCGCCCTGGTCGAAACCTACCGGCCGCGCGTCGTCGCCTACACCGGCAAGGGCGTTTATCTGGCGGCGGCCGACCTCGACCGCGCGGATTGGGGCGTGCAGCCGACGCGCCTGTTCGGTGACGCCATCGACGTGGTCGTCCCGTCGCCAAGCGGTCTTGCCCGCCTGCCGTTCGAGGAAAAGCTGCGCTGGTTCCGCGAGGTCAGGCGGGCGATCGACGGTTCTGTTTCAAAATCAGCGTGATCCGGATCACGCCAAAAGCTGGTCCAGCAGCGCGTGCAGGCGGCGAAGCTCCTGCCATTGCGCGTCGTCCAGCTGCTTGCGGTGGGCGCGCAGTTCGCTGACATCGACACGGTCGAAATCGCGCGCGATGCGCTGAACCGCCGTGACGAGACGCACCACCGGGGGCGGGGGCGCCTTGGCCTCGCCGTTTTCGGCCGCACCGGCGACCTGCGCCCGCTTGGCCTCGCGCAGGGCCTTGACGGTGCCGCCGTCCTTGATGGCGTCCCACAGGCGGCGCTGCGCCTCCGGATCGTCCACCGCCGCGATCTCCGTCAGGATGCTTTTCGGCACCGAGCGGTAGCGCGTTTCAAACTCAGCGATGATGTCCTCGGGCAGACGCAGCAGCGACAGCGTGCGCGTCACCTCCGCCTGGCTGCGGCCGATGACCTGCCCCAGCGCCTCGTGCGTGTAGTCGTGCCGCTCGATCAGGCGGGCGAAGGCGCGGGCCAGTTCCAGGGCGTCGAGGTCCACGCGCTGGATGTTCTCGATCAGCGCCAGCTCGTCCGGATCGCCGTCGCTGACGATGGCGAAGATGGTTTCGCGCCCGGCCAGCGCGCAGGCCCGCAGCCGCCGTTCCCCGGCGATCAGCTGGTAGTCGCCGTCGCCGATGTCCTGCACCAGCACCGGCTGCTTCAGCCCATGCCGGGCGATGGAGTTCGCCAATTCCTGCAACGACTGTTCGTCGAAGTGGCGGCGCGGCTGGTCCGGGTTGGGGTGCACGCGGTTCAGATCGACCTCGATCAGCCGCGGGAAATCGGCCGAAAGCCCGAACAGGGCGTCGCCGCCACGCTGGGCCGCCTTGTCCAGGATGCGGGCGCTGGTGCGTTCGAGCTTACGGGACATGGGCGGCTTCCGGGATCTGGAGGTGGGCGGCCAGTTCGCGCGCAAGCTCGGCGTAGGCCTGCACGCTGTTGGAGTTCGGGTCGGCTTCGATGGCCGGGCGGCCGGCGCCCGACGCTTGGGCGAAGAGGGTCGCGCGGGGCACCGCCGACAGGACGCGGGTGCGCCCTTCGTAATGCTCCTGGATCTCGCGCAGGCTGGCCTGATCCTGCGTCAGGCGCGACGAGAACATGGTCGGCAGGATGCCGAAGATGTTGAGCGACGGGTTGGAGCGCCGCCGGATCTTGGCGATGGTCTCCATCAGCAGCGGCACGCCCAGTCCCGCGAACACCTCCGTCTGCACGGGGATCAGCACGAGGTCGCTGGCCGCCAGCGCGTTGATGGTCAGCAGGCCCAGGTTCGGCGGGCAGTCGATGACGACCACGTCGTAGCGGGTGCGGACCTCGGCCAGCTTCTCCTTCAGCACCAGGGAGTTGTCCGGCTCGGCCACCAGCTCCGTCTCGGCGGCGGCAAGGCCGATGCTGGAGGGGGCGAGCATGACCGCGCCCTCGCACACCGGCTGGAGGATGCTGTCGAACGACGCTCCGCCGCGCACCACATTGTAGAGACCCTTCCGAGTCGTTTCGATCTCGCCCGGATCCAGGCCCATGTGCACGGTCGCGTTGCCCTGCGGGTCGCTGTCGATTAGCAGAACCGACAGGCCCAGCGTGGACAGCGCGTAGGACAGGTTGACCGCCGTGGTCGTCTTGCCCACGCCGCCCTTCTGATTCGCCACGGCGACCACGGCACGGCGCAGCTTCGGCCCCTCGTCGGTCTTGGCGGCGGGCGTTGCGGCCGCGCCGCCATGCTGTGCCAGGAAACCGGCGACCTGCTGCGGAATGCGTTCGGCCCCGCTTTCCCAGCGGCTGATGCGGGAGCGGTCGTAGCGGCGGTTCAGCGCTCCGTTGAGCCAGGTCGCGAAGCTCAGC
>JAEZID010000075.1 GCA_023416195.1 Pseudomonadota bacterium
CCGACGGCGGCCGTGCCGAATAGCCGCTGCATCGGCGGGGCGTAGGTGAAGGCCAACTGCAAGGCCAGCATCAGGCCGATGGAAATCCACACCGGCCGGCTGCCGAACAGCCCTTGCCGGTTCAGCACTGATGCGGTTATCGCCCGCGCGTTCAGCAGGAAGAAGATCTCGCCCATCACCAGCGTGTTGACCGCCATGGTGCTGGCCATCTCCGGCGAACTGCCCCGGGCCTCCTGGTGGAGGAAGAACCCGAAGCTGGCCGCGACCAGCAGCGCCATGACCAGAACCATGCGCCCGATCAGGTAGCCGGGCAGGATCGGTTCGGTCGGCGAGCGGGGAGGGCGCTTCATCACCTCGGCCTCCGGCGGTTCGAAGGCCAGAGCGAGGCCCAGCGTCACGGCGGTGACCATGTTGACCCACAGGATCTGCACCGGCGTGATCGGCAGCGTGTAGCCGGCCAGCACGGCGGCTAGGATGACCAGCGCCTGCGCGCCGTTGGTCGGCAGCAGGAACAGGATGGTCTTGCGCAGATTGTCGTAGACCGTGCGGCCTTCCTCCACCGCGTGGGCGATGGAGGCGAAGTTGTCGTCGGCCAGCACCATGCTGGCGGCTTCCTTCGCCGCCTCGGTGCCCTTCTGGCCCATGGCGACGCCCACGTCGGCGCGCTTCAGGGCGGGCGCGTCGTTGACGCCATCGCCGGTCATGGCGACCGTCCGCCCGGAAGCCTGGAGCGCGCGGACGAGGCGCAGCTTGTGTTCCGGCGTGGTGCGGGCAAACACGTCGGTCTCGCGCGCCACGGCGATCAGATCGTCCTCGCCGATGCGGTCCAGTTCGGCGCCGGTCATCGCCGTGCCGGACAGGCTGAAGTGCCGGCCGATGGCCTGCGCGGTGCCGGCGTGGTCGCCGGTGATCATCTTGACGCGGATGCCGGCGGCCTGGCACTGGCGCACGGCCTCGATGGCTTCCTCGCGCGGCGGATCGATCAGCCCGCACAGGCCGAGCAGCGTCAGCCCTTTTTCCACGTCGGCCATGTCCAGCCCCGACTGGCCGGGCCGGGCCGAGCGGCGGGCGAGCGCCAGAACCCGCTGGCCGCGCGACGCCAGCGCCTCGACCCGGGCGTGCCACGCGGCGGCGTCCAGGGGCTGTGCGCCGGTGGAACCCAGAACCTGGTCGCACATGGACAGCACCCGCTCCGGCGCGCCCTTGACGTAGAGGACGCCCTGTCCCCCAGGAGCGTTGTCTTGGTCATGGTGCAGGGTCGCCATGAACTTGTGTTCGGATTCGAAGGGGATGACGTCGGTGCGCGGGTGGCGCCGGGACTCCTCCTTGGCGTCCAGCCCGGCCTTGAGGCCCAGCGCCAGCAGGGCGCCGTCGGTCGGGTCGCCGGCCACGGTCCAGTCGCCGGTCTCGTCGCGCTGAAGCTCCGCGTCGTTGCACAGCAGGGCGGCGCGCGCCAGATCGGCCAGCACGGGATCGGCCAGCACGGCTTCGGGGGCCGGATCCACGGCGGCGCCGTCGCGCAGGAACGCGCCCTCCGGCCGGTAGCCGGTGCCGTCCACCGTGTACTCGGCGCCGGCGGTGACGACGGTCTGCACGATCAGCTCGTTGCGGGTCAGCGTGCCGGTCTTGTCGGAGCAGATGACCCCGACCGAGCCCAGCGTCTCCACCGCCGGCAGTCGGCGGATGATGGCGTTGCGCCGGGCCATGCGGGTGACGCCGATGGCCAGCGTGATGGTCATCACTGCCGGCAGCCCTTCGGGAATGGCGGCCACCGCCAGCCCCACCGCGGCCATGACCATCTCGGCCCAGGGCTCCCCCTGGACCAGCGTGCCGAACAGGAAGGTGACGGCGGTCAGCGCCAGGATGCCCAGCGTCAGCCAGCGGCCGAACACGGCCATCTGGGCCAGCAGGGGCGTGGTCAGCTCCTGCACGCCGGCCAGCATGGTGCCGATGCGGCCCAGCTCCGTCGCGTCGCCGGTCGCCACCACGACGCCGACGCCCTGGCCCTGCGCGACCAGAGTCGCCGAATAGGCCATGCCGGAGCGGTCGCCCAGCGGCGCGTCGGGGTCCACGGCGTCGGTGCTCTTGCTGACCGGAACGGACTCGCCGGTCAGCGCGGCTTCCTGGACGCGCAGGCCCTTGGCGTGGATCAGCCGCAGATCGGCCGGCACGCGGTCGCCGGAGCACAGCATCACCCGGTCGCCGGGGACAAGCTCCTCGGCCGGCACCGTCTGCTGGTGCCCGCCGCGCAGCACCACCGCCTGGGGCGACAGCATGCTGCGGATGGCGTCCAGCGCCTGTTCCGCCTTGCCCTCCTGCACATAGCCGATCAGCGCGTTGATCAGCACCACGCCGGCGATCACCGCCGCGTCGGTGAACTCGCCCAGCAGCACCGTCACCACGCCGGCCGCGATCAGCACGTAGATCAGCACGTTGTTGAACTGGGCCAGAAAACGCAGCAGCGCCGACCGCTTGGGCGGGGGCGTCAGCCGATTCGGGCCGTACCGGTCGAGCCGCGCCCGCACCTCGTCGGCGGACAGGCCGCCATCGGGGCTTTGCAGGGCCGCCAGGGCCTCGTCCGCCGGGTGCGCGTGCCAGGAAGGGGTGTCGGAAACATCGCGTGGGTTCATGACGATCCGCCAGGGCAGGGGGCTTCTTGAAGGGTAGGTCGGGACGGAGTCGTTCGCGTACCAGGGGTTGCGTCAAAATGGGGCGGATGACCGCTCCCAAGGTTTCGCTTTCGTTTGACTTGCACCCGACGATCCAGTAACCATCTTTTTCACCACGGGGCGGCAAGCCTCGCGGGAACCCACACCCACATCTGCCGTTCCGTCCCTCCCCAACGAATCGGGCGCGGCGACCGAAGAGCATCACGCTCCCCTCAGCGTCGTTCGACGCCCAACCGACGCATCCGTCGTCGGCCGGGACTCCAGGCACTCCCCCCGCATGATGACTCCCTAAGGCACCCCCCATGCATCTCCAAGAGCTGAAGTGCAAGAGCCCCGCCGAACTGCTGGCGTTCGCGGAGGAATTGCAGATCGAGAACGCCAGCACCCTGCGCAAGCAGGACATGATGTTCGCCATCCTGAAGCAGCTGGCGGAAAACGACGTTCCGATCTACGGCGATGGTGTGCTTGAGGTTCTGCAGGACGGTTTCGGGTTCCTGCGCTCGCCGGAGGCGAATTATCTGCCCGGCCCCGACGACATCTACGTCAGCCCCAGCCAGGTCCGCCGCTTCGGCCTGCGCACCGGCGACACGGTGGAAGGGCAGATCCGGGCGCCCAAGGACGGCGAGCGTTACTTCGCTCTCCTTAAAGTCAACACGATCAACTTCGACACGCCGGACAAGGTCCGCCACCGCATCAACTTCGACAACCTGACGCCGCTCTACCCGGACGAGCGGCTGCGCATGGAAGTCGACGACCCGACCAAGAAGAACTTCACCGGCCGCATCATCGATCTGGTGGCGCCGCTCGGCAAGGGCCAACGCGGGCTGATCGTCGCCCCGCCGCGCACCGGCAAGACGGTGATGCTGCAGAACATCGCCCATTCCATCGCGACCAACCATCCGGAAGCCTACCTGATCGTGCTGCTCATCGACGAGCGCCCGGAAGAGGTGACGGACATGGCCCGCTCCGTGCGGGGCGAGGTCATCAGCTCCACCTTCGACGAGCCGGCGACCCGCCACGTCCAGGTCGCCGAGATGGTGATCGAAAAGGCCAAGCGCCTGGTGGAGCACAAGCGCGACGTGGTGATCCTGCTGGACTCCATCACCCGTCTGGCGCGCGCCTACAACACGGTCGTGCCGTCGTCGGGCAAGGTGCTGACCGGCGGCGTGGACGCCAACGCCCTGCAACGGCCGAAGCGCTTCTTCGGCGCCGCCCGCAACATCGAGGAAGGCGGCTCTCTGACCATCATCGCGACCGCGCTGATCGACACCGGCAGCCGCATGGACGAAGTGATCTTCGAAGAGTTCAAGGGCACCGGCAACTCGGAAATCATCCTCGACCGCAAGCTGTCGGACAAGCGCACCTTCCCAGCCATCGACATCTCCAAGTCGGGCACCCGCAAGGAAGAGATGCTGGTGGACAAGGGCACCATGTCGAAGATGTGGATCCTGCGCCGCATCCTGATGCCGATGGGCGTGACCGACGCGGTCGACTTCCTGGTGGACAAGCTGAAGCACACCAAGTCGAACTCGGAATTCTTCGAGTCCATGAACCAATAGGACAGCCCGGCGGGACGTTTCGTCGGCGGAACAAAAAAGGCGAGGGGCATCAAGCCTCTCGCCTTTCTTTTTATCCGGATGTCCGGCCCCGTCGGAACGGAGCCGGAATGACCCTCGGACCCTACAGCCCTCAGAACGGGGGCTGCTGCGGCTGCTGGTCCTGCTGGTCCTGGGCACCGGTCTGGCGGCGGTACAGGTCCACGAAGTCGATCGGGTTGATCATCAGCGGCGGGAAGCCGCCGTCCTGCGTGGCGCCGGCCACGATGGCGCGGGCGAACGGGAACAGCATGCGCGGCGCCTCGATCAGCAGCACGGGGCGGTGATGCTCCTGCGGCAGGCCCGGCAGCTGGAACAGACCGCCGTAGGCGACCTCCACCAGGAAGGCCACGCCCTCGCCCTGCTTGGCTTCGCAGTGCAGCTTCAGCACGACCTCGTAGACGTCCTCGCCCATCGGCTGAACCTGCACGTCCACGCCGATGTTGACCTGCGGCTGCGGCTGGCCGGGCAGCAGGCTCTGCGGGGCGTTGGGGTTCTCGAACGACAGGTCCTTCACGTACTGCGCCAGCACATGCATCGGCAGCGAAGAGGCAGCCTGGTCTTGACCGTTGGTCTGCTGATCGGACATGAACAACTCCTGGCCGCGGGGCGGCATCACGTGTGAAATGGCTTCAGGACGTGCTGGCTAGCACGGATCCGCCACACCGACAATGGGTAGACCGACCCTATGGGGCAACCCGACCAAGGGGCGCGACATGGCGCCGGTCTGCAATCAGCGGTGATCGTCGGGGCGCCCGTCGGGGTGGCTGGAACCCGGCGGGCGCCAGCGGGATTCGGTCAATCGCGGGGCGCCGTCCGGCTCGGCTCTGTCCGGCTCGGCCCCTTCCGGTTCCACCTCCCGGTAATCGACGTCGATGGTGCCGGGCGGCGGGCGGTGCCGCTGCGGTCCCGGTCCGCCGGCACCGGCGCTGGTCCATACATGGAAGGAACCGCTGCCCCGCAGACGTTCGAACAGCCAGCGGCCGAGAGCGTTGCGCACCGGCGGCACGAACAGCAGCAAACCGACCACATCCGTCAGAAAGCCCGGAATGATCAGCAGCATGCCGGCGACGACGATGCAGAAACCCTCGAACACGGCGCCGACCGGGACTTCCCCGCGCTCCGCCGCCTCCTGGGCGCGCTTCATCGCCGTCAGGCCCTGCCGACGCACGAGCACCGAACCCAGAACGGCGGACAGCACGACCAACCCGATCGTCGGCCAAACGCCGATCCAGTCGCCGACCTGGATGAACACCGCGATCTCGGCGATCGGCAACAATAGGATCAAAAGCAATGGATTCATGGCTGTCCTTGCTCTTTTGCCGTCAAGGCCCTATCTAGACTTGAGTAAGCCCCCCGATCCAACGATCGGGTGGCCTCTCCGGCTTAAACGGACGCGTCCTTGCGGCGCGCCTTCAGGGTACACTTAATGCCCGCCCTCCGGAGGGTCCAGTAGCAGATTGAAAGCGGCCGGAATTCATGTTCCGGCCGGCAGCACCCGGAAGGATTGGCGATGGGGGATGGGTTCGTGTTCCTCGAAATCGTGATTTTCGCGATGATTGCGGCGTTTCTCGTCTATCGGCTGCGCAGCGTCCTGGGACGCCGCACCGGCGAGGAGCAGCAGCGTCCGAATCCCTTCACGTCCCGTCCCAACATGCCCGACAACGTGGTCCCGATGCCCGGCCGCGACCGCCCGGCGGCTCCCGAGCCGGCGCCGGACGAGCCGGTGTCGCTGGCCGCCGCGCTGGCCATGATCAAGGGCGCCGATCCCAGCTTCGACGAGAAATATTTCCTCCAGGGGGCGCGCGGCGCCTTCCAGATGATCGTGGAGGCCTTCGCCAAGGGCGACACCGCCGCCCTGCGCCCGCTGCTGGCGGATGAGGTCTACGAGAACTTCGCCCGCGCCATCCGCGAGCGCCAGACGGCCGGCGAGACGCTGGAGACCCGCATCGAGAGCATCACCGACGCCGACGTGGTCGAGGCGCGCCTGGACGGCCGCACCGCCCTGGTCACCGTCAAGTTCGTGTCCGAGCAGGTGAACGTCGTCCGCAACGGCGCCGGCGCGGTGGTGGACGGCGATCCCGACGCGGCGGTCGAGGCGACCGACGTCTGGACCTTCGCCCGCAACACCCGCGCCCGCGATCCGAACTGGTCGCTGGTCGAGACCCGCACCACCAACTGATGCGTTTCCAAATTACCGTCGCGGCGCTGGCCGCCGCGACCCTGCTTGCCGCCTGCGAGCGGAAGGAGGAGGCCAAGGCGCCGCCTCCGCCCGAAAAGCTCACGCTGAAGCCCGTCTCCTTCGCCGATCTGCCCGGCTGGACCGCCGACCGCGTGGCGGAGGCCGTGCCGGCCTTCCAGCGCTCCTGCGCCAGAATGAAGGCCCAGCCGGCGGACCGGCCCATCGGACCCGACGGGGTGGGCGGCAAGGCCGGCGACTGGCAGACGCCCTGCGCCAGGCTGGCCGATCTGCCGCCGGGCGACGACGCGGCGGCGCGCGCCTTCTTCGAGGAATGGTTCACCCCCTACGCCGCCGCCAACAACGACAACCGGCGCGGCCTCTTCACCGGCTATTACGAGGTGGAGCTGAAGGGCAGCCGCAAGCCGGATCCGGCCTACCCGGTGCCGCTCTACCAGCGCCCGGCGGATCTGGTGATGGTGAATCTCGGTGAATTCTCCGACCGCTGGAAGGGCGAGCGCACCGCCGGGCGCGTGGTGAACGGCCAGTTGAAGCCCTTCGAGGATCGCGCGGCCATCGAAGCCGGCGCGCTGCGCGGCAAGGCGCAGGAACTGGTCTGGCTGCAGGACCCCATCGCCACCTTCTTCCTGCACATCCAGGGATCCGGCCGCGTGAGTTTCGCGGACGGCACGGAGATGCGCGTCGGCTACGCCGCGCAGAACGGCCACCGATACGTCGCCATCGGCAAGGAGCTGATCGACCGGGGCGCGCTGAAGCGCGAGGAGGTCTCCCTCCAGACCATCCGCGCGTGGCTCCAGGCGAATCCGGACGAGGCCGCCGCGCTGATGAACCTGAACCCGTCCTACGTCTTCTTCCAGGAGCTGAAGGGCGAGGGGCCCATCGGCGCCCAGAACGTCGCGCTGACGCCGGGGCGCAGCCTTGCCGTGGATTCAAAGTTCCTGCCCTACGGCGCGCCGGTGTGGCTGGACGCCGAAGACCCGCTGGACGCGCAGCAGCGGCTGCGCCGCCTGCTGGTCGCCCAGGACACCGGCGGGGCGATCCGCGGGCCGGTGCGCGGCGACGTCTTCTGGGGCCATGGCGAGGAGGCCGAACGGAAGGCCGGCGTGATGAAGAGCCCCGGCGAATATTACATTCTGCTGCCGAAGACGGTTACGCCGGTTTCCTGACCCCGGCACCCCCGGTTTCGGCTGTTGGCACGCACCTTGGCCCAAAACAAATGAAAAGGGCGCCACGGTTTCCCCCGGCGCCCCAAGCATTTCAGCGATGTTTCACGTGGATCGTTGCGTCTCACGCCTTGGCGAGCATCCGCCCCAGGTCGCGGCCGGCGAAGACGTGGATGTGCAGATGCGGGACCTCCTGATGGGCATCCACGCCGCAGTTCGACAGGATGCGATAGCCGGGCTCGGCAGCGCCGGCCTGGCGGGCCACCTCGCCGACGGCGCGGAACAGCCCGGCGATCTCCGCCTCGGATGCCTTGGCGGTGAAATCGTCCATGTCCACGTAGGGACCCTTGGGGATCACCAGGATGTGGGTCGGGGCCTGCGGGTTGATGTCTTGGAAGGCCAGGGCGTGCTCGGTCTCCAGGACCTTCTTGCACGGGATCTCGCCGCGCAGGATGCGGGCGAAGATGTTGTTCGGATCGTAGGTCTTGGCCATCTCGTTATCCCCGTCTAAGGCTCTCAGGCTTTGCGCGCCTTCTTTTCCGCGATGCCGCTGGTGCCCTCGCGCTGGGCCAGCTTCTCCCACACCTCGGCCGGTTCCAGCCCGGCGTCGGCCCACAGCACCATCAGGTGATAGAGCAGGTCCGCCGATTCCGAGGCGAGCGCCGCCTTGTTGCCTTGCACCGCTTCCAGAATGGCCTCGACCGCCTCCTCGCCAACCTTCTGGGCGATCTTGGAGGTGCCGCGGCTGAACAGCTTGGCGGTGTAGGAGCTGTCCGGATCGCCTCCCTTGCGCGACAGCACCGTCGCGTAGAGCCGGTCGAGAACCTCCGCGTTGGCTTTCGTGTCCTCAGCCATGGGCCATCTCCACGCCGCGCGCCGGGCGCACGGGGATGCCGGCCTCGGCGAGCGCCGCCTTGGCCTGACCGATGGTGTAGGTGCCGAAATGGAAGATCGAGGCCGCCAGCACCGCCGTGGCGTGGCCCTCGCGGATGCCTTCCACCAGATGGTCCAGCGTGCCGACGCCGCCGGAGGCGATGACCGGGATGCGCAGGCTGTCGGCCACCTTGCGGGTCAGCGCGAGGTCGAAGCCGCTCTTGGTGCCGTCGCGGTCCATGGAGGTCAGCAGGATCTCGCCGGCCCCGTAGGACTCCATGCGCT
>JAEZID010000320.1 GCA_023416195.1 Pseudomonadota bacterium
GTCCCAGTCGGAATAGAGCACCAGCTCCCCGCCGGGAATCTCCCACAGGTCGCGGTGCTCCGCGTAGTAGGGCACGTCCCGCTCATAGAAGACGACGCGGTTGCCCCGGCGCACCAGCGCCTTGACCAGCCCGCGCCACAGGGTGGCGTGCCCGTTGCCCCAGGAGGAGCTGATGGTCAGTCCGAAAATGACGATTTTCATGATGCCGGCGCGATGCTCCCATCGTCGAAGGTGCCGTTCAGGCGCAGGACCCGTGGGGTCCATCCGTCGATGGCTAGAACAGAGATCGAAGCCGGAGAGACCTCGATCCGCAAAAACAAATCGGTGGGGACACCGAGGTAATAGGCCAGCGCGACGCGGATCGGATCGCCATGCCCGACCAGGACGTGGCTCCCCGACGGGTCGTCGGCGACGAGGCGGTTGATGAAGCCGACCATGCGCGCCTGCACCTCCGCCATGCACTCCCCGCCCGGCGCGCGGGCGAGGCTGCGGGCGGCGTTCCAGTGGCGCCACTCCGGATCGTCCTGAAGCTCGGCGAAGTCGCGGCCGGTCCAGGCGCCGAAGTCCACCTCCACCAACGGATCGGCGGTGCGGACGGTCAGCCCCAGGTCGCGCGCGATGGGCTGCGCCGTCTGCTGCGTGCGCGGCAGCGGGCTGGCCCAGACCGCCGAGACGCGCTCCCGCGCGAACCAGCGGCCCAGCCGTTCGGCCTGTACGCGCCCGTCCTCGTTCAGCGGCGTGCCCATGCGCCCGGCGAGGCCGCGTCCGACGAAATCATGGTCCGCGTGGCGGACGAGATAGACGAGAGTCATCGGTCCAAGCCCTTCAGCCGAAGCCCGTCAGCCCAAGCCCGTCAGCACGGGTCGCCGGACGCGATGAACCGTTCCGTCCGCAGCCGCGCCTCGTTGTCGGTGTACTGCACCGGCGGCGATTTCATGAAATAGGAGGACGGACCGTCCAGCGGCCCGCCGATGCCCCGGTCGAGCGCCAGCTTCGCGCAGCGCACCGCGTCGATCACCACGCCCGCCGAGTTGGGGCTGTCCCACACCTCCAGCTTCAGTTCCACGTTCAGCGGCACGCCGCCGAACGCCTCGCCCTCCATGCGGATGTGGCAGAACTTGCGGTCGGCCAGCCACGGCACATGGTCGCTCGGCCCGATGTGGCAGTCCCCCGCCGCCATGGTGTGGCCGAGCTGGCTGGTCACCGCCCGCGTCTTGGAGATCTTCTTGGACTCCAGCCGCTCGCGTTCCAGCATGTTCAGGAAGTCGGTGTTGCCGCCGAAGTTCAGCTGGTAGGTGCGCTCCAGCCGCACGCCGCGCTCGCGGAACAGGTTGGCCAGAACGCGGTGGATGATGGTGGCGCCGACCTGCGACTTGATGTCGTCACCGACGATGGGCACGCCCTTTTCGGTGAAGCGGCGCGCCCAGTCCGGGTCCGACGCGATGAAGACGGGGATGCAGTTGACGAAGGCGCAACCGGCCTCCAGCGCCCGTTCGGCGTACCAGCGCGTCGCCTCCTCCGACCCGACCGGCAGGTAGGAGACCAGAACGTCGGTGCGCGTGCGCTTCAGGATGGCGGTCACGTCATCGGGCTCGGCGCCCGTTTCCGCCACCACGCCTTCCAGATAGCGCCCCAGCCCGTCCAGCGTCGGGCCGCGATGGACCGGCACGCCCAGACGCGGCACCTCGGCGAAGCGGATGGTGTTGTTGGGAGCGGCGGCGATCGCCTCCGACAGGTCCAGCCCGACCTTGGCCGCCGACACGTCGAAGGCGGCGGAAAAGGCGATGTCGCCGACGTGATACTCGCCCAGCCGGACGTGCATCAGGCCGGGAACGTCGGCGTCCTCGGGCGCGTCGCGGTAATACCGCACGCCCTGCACCAGCGAGGACGCGCAGTTCCCCACCCCGACGATCGCCACGCGCACGGTTTTGCCCGCCATCGCACCCTCGACTTTCCGGCGCCGCTTTCGCGGCGTTTGTCCGGGAAACGAGGTGTGTGCGGCAGGGTTCCGGTTTCAGGGGCGGCGCGTATGGAGTGCCCATTGGAGACGCCCCTTTTCCCTCTCCCCAAAGGGGAGAGGGATCATGGGTCACCAATACCTCATCGCATCGGCATACAGCCCGCGCAGGTCTTCTTCCGTCACCGGGCGGGGCGCGATGGTCAGCAGGCGTTGCTGCGCCATGGCGCCCTGCACGAGGCCCGGAATGTCCGTCTCGTCATAGCCCAGCGCTGACAGGCCGTTCGGCAGATGCGTCGCCTTCATCATGGCGATCAGCCGCGCCGCCAGCACCGCCCCGCCGTCGGCCGGCGACACGCCGCGCACCTCGGCCCCCAGGGCCTCGGCCGCGCGGAGGTGGCGTTCCGGCGCCGCCGGGCCGGTGAAGCGGAAGGCCGCCGGGGCGTTCAGCACCACGGAGATTCCGTGCGGCACCATCGGATCCGCCTTCTCATAGCCGGTGGCCGTGAAGCGGTGGTTCATGCCGGCGACCGAGTAGGACATGGCGTGCGGGATGTGCACGCCGGCGTTCCCGAAGGCCAGCCCCGCCAGCGTCGCCGCGAACATCAGGGCGTCGCGCGCCTCCTCATCCTCCGGGTCGTTGACGGCGCGTTCCAGATAGGTGCCGCCGAGGCGGATGGCCTGGAGGCTGCCGATGTCCGACCAGGGGTTGGCCCCCTGGTAGGGCGGGCGCGGGTTCGCCGCGTCCGGCCGGGTTCGCGACCGGTAGGGCCGCGCCGTGTGGCTTTCGATGGCGTGGGTCAGCACGTCGAAGCCGGTGGAGGCGATGACGCCCGGCGGCAGGCTGTCGATGGTGCGCGGGTCCACCACCGCGAGGTTCGGCCGCAGATAGCGGGACGAGATGCCCGTCTTCACCTGCTTTTCCACATGGTCGAAGATCGCCACGCCGGTGGTCTCGCTGCCGGTGCCGCAGGTGGTCGGGCAGGCGATGTGCGGCTTGACCGGGCCGGGCACCGGGCGCCCCTCGCCCAGCGGCTTGTTCACGTAGGCCAGGAAGTCCGCCGGGTGCGTGGCGTAGAGATTCGCCGCCTTGGCCGTGTCGATGACCGACCCGCCGCCGATGGAGATGTAGCCGTCGAACCCGCCGTCCCGCGCGAAGGCGGCGGCGTCCAGGAACGACGCGCTGGTCGGCTCCACCCGGCAACGGTCATAGACGACCACGTCCAGCCCGGCGGCCTTCAGCGAGTCCAGCGCCGCGCCGAAGGGCGCGATGGCGGCGACGGTGGGGTCGGTGAACAGCGCCACCCGGCGCATGCCCAGCGCCTTGGCGTCGGTGCCCAGCTCGGCCAGCATGCCGGGGCCGAACTTCATCGACGCGGCCTCGACCGTGAAGCCGGTGTCGCCGTCGGGCAGGATGGGATAGGCGTTCGTGGTCGCCATGGCGGCGCTCCTCCCTCATGTGTTGGTTGTTTTGCCAGGAATGGGACCGCGCGCGGGCCGCCGTGTCAATCAGCCAACCGGGAGAGGAGGGTCAGGGCGTCGTCCACCGCGTGGAACTCCGCCGTGTTGTCGAACACGCACCAGACCGAGCGTTCCTCCGCTTCCCGCCGGATCCGCGCCGCCAGCCGGTCCAGCGCGTCCAGCGGATACGCGCTTCGGTACATCACCGGGGAGCCGTGCAGGCGCCAGTAGCGCACCCCGTCCCAGCCGGCGGGTTCGGCCGCCGCCGGCACCGGCGCCGGGTCGGCGGCGACGCGGGCCACGGCATGATCGACCAGCAGCCGTTCCGCCTCCGGCGAAAACCAGCCGGGATGGCGCGGCTCGCACACCAGCAGCCCGCCGAACCTCGCCCGCAGCGACGTGAAGAAGGGTTCCGCCACCGCAGGCTCGAACCGCAAGGTTGGCGGCAGCTGCACCAGCAGCGGCCCCAGCCGGTCGCCCAGATGCCCGACCTCGAACAGGAACCGCTCCAGAGGCTCGATGCAGTCCTTCAGCCGGCGGTCGTGGGTGATGGCGCGCGGCAGTTTGGCGGCAAAAAGAAAGCCGGGCGGCGTGCTCTCCGCCCAGCGTGCCCAGGTCTCCGGCTTGTGCGGCCGGTAGAAGCTGCTGTTGACCTCCACCGAGGGGAACAGGCGGGCGTAGCGTTCCAGGTGGCTGCCCTCCACGGGGAAGGCCGGGGCCGACAGTTTCGGGATGCTCCACCCGGCGCAGCCGATCCGGATTTCGGGCAAAGGGGACTCCTGTGTTGGACGCTCACGCCATCACAACATCCCGCGCCCCGGCTTCGTTCACCGCCGCAATGTCGTGGGCGGCAATCATTCGCGCCATTTCCCGACGGGCCTTCTCCTGCTCGTAGAGCGGCCGGTATTTGCCGATGAAGCCCTTGCGGCAGGCGCGGTGGAAGCGTTGGGCCGCCGTGTCCCAGTCGTCGCCCGGCCGCAGCCAGCTGACGTAGGTGGTTCCCGTGCGCGGGTCGGTGCGCAGGTAACGGCCGCGCCCCTTCTCGCCCCGCACCCACTGGCCGGGATTCAGGTGCAGCGCGCCACGCGCCAGCAGCATGGACACCTGCGGGGTCAGGTCGATGGTCGGGAAATACGGCATGGCTGTCCTCCGGGCCGGCGCAAAGGCTTGGCCGCAAACACTTTTCTGGTTGTTCGGGTGTACGGACCATATGGTGATTTCCGGCCCTTCGTTCAAGGTTTGTTCACCGTTTCCAAGGCCTTGCCCCACAGAATGTCGCCAAAGAATGTCGGTTGAGCGGAGAGCCTGTCCGTCCTACCCTCCCGCAAGGTTTCCCCTTCCCAGCACCGAGAGCGCATGCGCCCGATCTTGTCCCGCCCGATTTTTTCCCGCCCGGCCCGCCTCCTGCTCGCCACCGTGATCCTGGCCGGTTGCCAGTCCACCGGCGCGCCGCCCGTCTCCGCCCAGATGAGCGGGGCCACGGCGAAAGAGACCAGCTCCGCGATCTCCGCATCGGCGGCCACCGCCCTGCCCGCCGCGCAGCAGCGCGTCAGCTTCGACGAGTGGCTGAAGGGCCTGCGGGCCGAGGCGCTGGCCCAGGGCATCCGGCCGCAGACCTTCGACCGCGCCTTCGCCCGCGTGAAGCTGTCCGACCGCGTGATCCAGTTGGACTCCGCCCAGCCGGAATTCACCCGCCAGCCCTGGCAGTATCTCGACAGCATGTTGAACGAGAACCGCATCCAGCAGGGCCGGCTGAAGCTTCAGGAGAACGCCGCCCTGCTGCGCCGCGTGTCGCAGCGCACCGGCGTCCCGCCGGAAATCCTCGTCGCCCACTGGGGCGCCGAATCCGACTACGGGCGGAGCACCGGCGGCTTCTCCGTCATCGATGCGCTGACCACGCTGGCCTACGACGCCCGCCGCGCCGCCTATTTCCGCACCGAACTGCTGGCGGCACTGCGCATCCTCGACAGCGGCGACATCGCGCCGGAGCGGATGAGCGGCTCCTGGGCCGGGGCCATGGGCCAGACCCAGTTCATGCCGACCATCTTCCTGAAGCACGCCATCGACGAGGACGGCGACAACCGCCGCGACATCTGGGGCAGCCTGCCGGACGTCTTCGCCTCCACCGCCAAGTTCGTGCAGGCCAACGGCTGGCGCGCCGGCGAATCCTGGGGCGAGGAGGTGTCGTTGCCCGGCGGCTTCCCCTACGATCAGGCCGAATACACCATCACCAAGCCGATGTCGGAATGGCGCCAGCTGGGCGTCCGCCCGCTGAACGGTGGGAACCTGTCCGGCGACGGCCCGGCCGCGATCCTCGTGCTGGGCGGGCACCAGGGGCCGGCCTTCCTGGTGCGCGAGAACTTCCGCGCCATCATGAAGTACAACCCGTCCACCAGCTACGCGCTGGCCGTGGCGCTGCTGGCCGACCGCATCGCCGGCCGTCCCGGCATCCGGGGCAATTGGCCGCGCCACGAACAGCCGCTCAGCAAGGACGAACGGATGGAGTTGCAACAGCGCCTCGCCTCGCTGGGCATGGAGCCGGGCACGGCGGACGGCATCGTCGGCGCCAACACGCGCAACGCGGTGCGCCGCTTCCAGCAGTCCATCGGCGCCGTTCCCGACGGCTTCGCCACCAAGTCCCTGCTGGAACGCCTGCGCCAAGCCTCCGGCACGGTGCAGGCCGCGGGGTGACCCAACCCAACGACGATGCGGCGGATGTTGGGTTGCGCTGCCGCTTAACCCAACCTACGAACCGATCACATGCAGGACGATCTGCCGGCGGTGCGGGCGGGTGCGGTGTTCGAACAGGTAAATCCCCTGCCATGTGCCGAGCGCCATCCGCCCCTCCAGAACCGGGATCGACAACTGCACCGTGGTCAGGGCCGAACGGATGTGCGCCGGCATGTCGTCCGGCCCTTCCAGCCTGTGGTCGTAGAGCGACGGGTCCTCCGCGACCAGCCGCTTGAAGAAACGCTCCAGATCGGTCCGCACGTCCGGGTCCGCGTTCTCCTGGATGACCAGCGACGCCGAGGTGTGGCGGCAGAAGACGGTCAGCAGCCCGGTCCCGATCCCCTGCCCGGCCAGCCAGCGCGCGACCGGCTCCGTCACCTCGACCAGCCCTTGGCCCCGCGTCGAAACGTCCACTGTCGTGACGGCCTGTTTCATGGGACCTCCGCGTCTGTTGGCGGTTCCATATATCGGTCTTGGAACCGGGTTTGCGGTACACCAAATCGGGTGCCGTGCCCGGACGCCCAAACAATAATGGCAAAAGGTGCCCGATGGAATTGAGCGGCCAGTACCGGATTCCGGCGGAACGCGAGCGGGTCTTCACCGCGCTGTGCGATCCCGTCGTGCTGCAACGCTGCATCCCCGTGCTGGAGGACATCGACCGGCTGTCGCCGACCGAATACGCCGCCCGCGTGCGCGCCACGGTCGGGCCGCTGAAGGCGCGCTTTTCCGGCAAGCTGCACCTGCTGCCGGAGGATGCGCCGCGCTACTACATCCTGCACGCCCAGGGCAGCGGCGGCCTTGCCGGCGCCGTGAAGGGCGAGGCGCGCATCACGCTGGAGGAGGTGGAAGGTCACACGCACCTGTCCTTTACGTTGGCGGCGGCGCTGGGCGGGGCGGTCGGCCGGTTGGCGGTGAAGCTGGTGCAGGCCAAGGCCGACCGGGTCATCAACGGCTTCTTCGAGCGCTTCACGGCGGAAATCGTCGGACCGCCCGAAGCGTAAACCGCTGCCCGTAATTTGCGCAGCACCCCGGCGCCCTGACCCTTTCCTGGGCAGCTCGCCCACGCGCTCCGCGCGCCCGGAACGCCGCGTCCAAAGCCCCGACACGGAATCGGGGCTTTGGCGCACGACGTGCATGTAGGACGGCACAGGACCCACAGCGGGAGCGCCGCCCATGACCGTCGTTCTGCCGGAACCCTCGCTCGATTCCCTGGCCGGCGAGCAGCTCGACCGCCTGCTGTTCGGACGCATCCTGGCCCTGGCCGCCACCGATCCGGCGCGCCCCCTGACCGCCGCCCTCGGACTGACGCGCGACGCGCTGGCGGTGCTGATCCCGCGCCACGTCCCGACCTTCGCCCCGCTGCTCGACACCCTCCCCGACGACACCGGCGAGGACGCCATCGAGGAAGAAGACCTGCGCGCCTTCCTGCTCGACCACCGCGCGCGCGGCGTGGCGGAGGAGGAATGGCTGGCCGCCATCGTCGCGCGCCGCTCGCTGGCGCCGAACCACCTCTGGCAGGACATGGGCTTCGCCAACCGGCTGGAACTGAACGCCATGTTCCGCCGCCACTTTCCCGGGCTGGTCGAGCGCAACGGCACCGACATGAAGTGGAAGAAGTTCTTCTACCGCCAGCTCTGCGAACGCGAGGGCCTGCTGCTCTGCAAGTCGCCGAACTGCGAGGTGTGCGACGACTTCGCCGCCTGCTTCAGCGCCGAGGACGGCGATCCCCTCAGCACGCTCGCCCGCGCGGCCCGGACCGAGGCGAACCGATAGCCGCCCCGGTCCGACCTGCCCGAGACCATTCGGAACGCACGATCCCCAGGTCGGGATAAGCCCTTATCCCCGTCGTCCCCGCCTTTCGCCGCGTTGCCCGCCCCCTCTCTCATCCGCAAGATCGGGGTAGACAAGCGCCGATGGGGTGCGGACCACCCTGCCGGCGCCGCATTCAGGCAACGGTTGGTGGTGACGACCATGCGGAAAGGTACGGCAGCATTGCTTCTCGGCGCGGTGAGCGCGCTTCTGGTGCTCGGCGGGGCGGCCGGCAACGCGGCGTCCCTGCTCGGGCGGACCGGCGGGGCCGATTTCGAGGACCGCTTCCAAACCTTCGACGCCATGCGGTGGCAGAAGGCCGACGGCTGGACCAACGGCAACTACATGGGCTGCGGCTTCAGGGCGCAGAACCTGTCGGTGAACGACGGGCGCCTCGCCCTGTCGATCACCGAACACCCGACCGCCGGCACGCCCTACGCCTGCGCCGAATACCGGACGCGCAAGCATTACGGCTACGGCACCTACGCCGTGAACCTGAAGGCCGTCAAGGCCGACGGGGTGATGACCGCCTTCTCCACCTACACCGGGCAGCCCTTCGGCCATCCCTGGGACGAGATCACTTTCGGCATCAACGGCAAGGACACGACGAAGGCGGAGCTGAACTACGTCGCCAACGGCGTCACCAACCACGACGTGGTCGTGGACCTGGGCTTCGACGCCGCCAAAGGCTTCCACACCTACAGCTTCGAATGGAAGCCGGACCGCATCACCTGGTTCGCCGACGGCCGCCCGATCCACACGGTGCAGCGCGCGCGGGACGACCTGCCCCAGACGCCGGGCCGCATCTACGTCCAGCTGTGGAACGGCAAGGGCGAGACCAGCTGGCTGAAACGATTCCAGTATCCCGGCAAGCCCGTGACGGCCGAGGTCGCCTGGGTCCGCTACAAGGAAGCGCCGGGCGATCTGGTGAACTGACGCTCACCCGGGTCGGATTACCGGGGCTGGGCGCCGAGATCCTCGAAGACCAGCCCCTTGTCGGTGCGGGTGAAGCGCCCCTTGCCGTTGACGGTGAGGGGCTGCCGCCCCGCCTGCGCCGCGAAGGTGGCGGCGTAGTAGCAGTCGTACTGTCCGGGCTGTCTGGCGCTCGGCTTCTTCGACTGGTTGTCCACGCAGCCCTGCTTGCGGAAGGACTCGAACTGTTGGAAACCGCCACGGCCCTGACTTTCCAGCGTCCTGCGGGTGTGCGTCTCGACCAGCGACCGCATGTCGGCCTCGGACGGCTCGCCCGAACAGGCGGCCAGCAGCAGGCCGGCCAGCACGGTCCATCGCTTCACGGCTGCCGCCCTCACAATCGCCACCGCCCCGAGCGGGGCATCCGGCTGTTTTTGCGGACCCATGCGCCGCTTTCCGTCCTTCGGGTGTGGTGGCGGTTTCAGCGGGCGGCGAGCAGGCGGTCGACCCGCTCCTTCAGCGCACCGAAGGACGGCGGCTTCACGACGAAGCCGTTGACGCCCAGCGCCATGGCCTTCTTCACGATCTCGGACTCGGTGTGGTTGGTCAGAAAGACGACCGGGGTGCGGTTGTTCTTCACCTCGGGGCTGGCCCGCAGCTGAGCCAGGAACTGCAAGCCGGACACCGGCCTCATGTCGATGTCGCAGACAATGATGTCGGGGTTGGAGCGGATGCATTCCTGCATGCCGGTCTCACCGTTGTCGGCCTCGGCGATCCTGGTGAAGCCGATCTGCATCAGGATCTGCATGATGGTCCGGCGCACGAAGGGCTGATCCTCGATGACGAGGATGTTGTGCTGATCGTAATCGACCGACTTCTTGTCCATCGTCCTACCCCTTCTGCGGCGGCGGCCGGCATCCTCGGCGGGGAGTTCCCCTACGATCCTGCAACCACGCGTTCACTGATAAAGTGAGTCGCGTCCGCGAGCAACCATCACTCGGTTACAACTCCTTCAGAATGATCGTTTCGACGCGGCCGAACGCCGCGCGCATCGGCGCGACCCGCTCGCGTGCCGCGCTCAGGTCCCCCTTGACCGCGAGAATCTCGATCTCCGAGCAGAGCTTCGCCAACTCCTGCGCGCCGGCCGTGCGCGCGGCCCCGGCCGCGGCGTGGGCGGCCCGCCGCCCCTCCTCCGCGTCTCCGGCGTCGAGCCCGCGCTCCACCTCGTCCAGGATCGGGGCGGTCGTTTCCAGGAAGAAGCCCAGAAGATCCCGCGCGCCGTCCAGGCTGCCGAAGGTGGCGACCACATGATCGAGGTCGAGGATGGCCAATCCGTTCATGCCTTCTCCATCCTCTTTTCCGTTTCCGGGCCCGTTACCGGGGTCATGTGTTCCAGAAGGACGGGCCGGCGCGCAGGGCACCGCCGGGACCGTTGCCGAGGGCCGGCGCAACGGCAAGGCCTGGGGCAGCCAGCGCGCCAGCGTCCGCGACAGGGTGTGCATGTCCACCGGCTTCGACAGGTAATCGTCCATGCCGGCGGCGAAGCAGCGCTCCGCCTCGCCGATCAGGGCGTTGGCGGTCAGCGCCACGACGGGCAGACGGCGGCCGGTGTCGCGTTCCGAGGCGCGCAGCCGCTGCGCCAGTTCGTAGCCGTCCAGCTGCGGCATATGGCAGTCGGTCAGCAGCAGGCCGAAATGGCGCTCCCGCAGCATCCGCCATGCCTCCGCCCCGTCGCAGGCCAGTTCGGCGGCGAAGCCCAGCTGCTCCAGCTGCTTGCGGATGACCACCTGGTTGGTCGGGTTGTCCTCCGCCACCAGGATCAGCGCGCCGGCCGCTTCCGCCTCCGCCACGGTCGGGGGCTGGACCGTGCCGATCTCCTCCGGCAGGGCGTCGGCGGACTCCAGCGCCCGGCGCCCGGCAACCCGCGCCACCGTGGCGCGCAGAACCGCCCGGCGCACCGGCTTCAGCAGAACCGAGGCGACCCCGCGCCCATCGCCATCGCCGTTGCCCTCGTCCGCGTGGGTGGCGTCCTCATGGGTGGCGATCACGATCCGGGTGTCGCCGAGGTCCGGCATGCGGGCCACGGCCGCCGCCAGCCCCAGCCCGTCCACGGCGCCCGTGTCGTGCTCCACCACCGCCACGTCGAAGGCGGAGCCGGCGTGCAGAGCCGTGCGCAGCGCCTCGAACCCCGCGGTCGCGTCATCCGCCGTGGCGACCTGGGCGCCCGCCCCGGTCAGCGCGTCGGCGAAGGCCGCGCGCACCGGACCGCAATCGTCCACGACCAGCACGCGCAGCCCCGCAAGATCGGCCCCGGTTGTCGCCGTGGAGCCCTCGGCCGGGGGCAGAGGCACCTCGAACCAGAAGACCGCACCGTTGTTCGGCGTGGAATCGACGCCGATGGCGCCGCCCATCATCTCCACCAGACGGCGGCAGATCGACAGCCCCAGGCCCGACCCGCCGAAGCGCCGCGTGGTGGAGGCGTCGGCCTGGGTGAAGGGCTGGAACAGGCGGGCCTTCTGCTCGTCGTCCAGGCCGATGCCGCTGTCGCGCACCTCGAACCGGACGAGGCCGTCCGCCCCGCCTTTCACGACCAGGGCGACGTGCCCGCGCTCGGTGAACTTGATGGCGTTGCCGACGAGGTTCAGCAGGATTTGCCGCAGCCGCACCGGATCGCCGCAGCGCAGGTCCGTGCCGTCCAGCGCCACCCGCGTGACGAGGTCCAGACGCTTTTCCCGCGCGCGGGTCGCCAGCAGGTCGGCCACCCCCTCGGCGATGTCGCGCAAGGACGTCGGCAGCGCTTCCAGTTGCAGCCGCCCGGCCTCGATCTTCGAGAAGTCCAGGATGTCGTCGATGATGGTCAGCAGGGACGAGGCGCTGTCGCGGATGACGTTCAGCACCGTGCGCTGCTCCGCGTCCAGCGCGGTGCGGTCCAGCACCTCCAGCATGCCGAGCACCCCGTTCATGGGCGTGCGGATTTCGTGGCTCATGGTGGCGAGGAAGGTGGACTTGGCGCGCGCCGCCTCCTCCGCGTGCTCCTTGGCCTGACGCAGGGCGTCCTGGGCGCGGTGCCGCTCGGTCGCGTCGGTGTAGGTGTAGACGTAGCCGCCGTCGGGCATGGCGCTGCCGCGGATCGCCAGCACGATGCCGTCGCGGATCACCACCTCCAGATCCACCGGCTCGCCCCGGCGGATGTAGCGGGCGACGCGGGCGGCCTCCGTGTCGATGTCGGCGTTCAGGCCGGCGTCGGCATAGTCGCCGCGCGTCGCGTTGAAGCGCATCAGGTCGATCAGCTTGGGCCGTTCGGCCAGCAGTTCCTCCGGATAGTCCCACAATTCACGGTACAGGCGGTTGTGGAGGACGGCGCGCAGGTTCGCGTCGACCATGCAGACGCCGGTCGGCATCGTCTCGAACAGCGCCTGGAGCTGCGCCGACTTGGCGGCCAGCGCCGCTTCGGCCTCGACCTGCGGCGTGATGTCCACGCAGATCAGCTGGATCGCCGGCTCGCCCATCCAGTCGATGGCGCGCGTGCACAGGTCCACCCAGATGCGCGTGCCGTCGCGGCGCAGCATGCGGGTGCGCCGCCGCATCTCCTCGGTCAGCGCGCCGGTGCTGAACAGGCGGTTCCATTCCAGCAGGTTGCCGTACTCCTCCGCCGGGACGAGCCGCTGGAGGAGCGAGCCGCTCATCAGTTCCGACGGGTCGTCGTAGCCGGCGATGGCGGCGTAGGCGCGGTTGATGAACAGCGGCTTGAAGTCGCGCATCACCACGATGCCCTGGACCGAGCCTTCGACCAGATCGCGGAACCGCGCCTCGCTGTCGCGCAGCGCCTCCAGCGCGCGGGTGCGGTCGGTGATGTCGGTGAGCGTGATGACCCAGCCGCCCTCGCGCCGGTGCTGTCCGCGAATTTCCAGGTCGCGGCCGAAGACGGTGCGCCGCTCGTAGGTGTAAGGCAGGCCGTTGCGCAGCGTGTTCAGCCGGTCGGCGACGAAGCGGTCCGGATCGGCGTTGGGGAAATCCCCGCGCTGGAGACCGTAGCGCAGGAAGCTTTCCATCGTCGGGTGGGATTCGATCTCCTGCGGCATCAGGTTCCACAGCTCGCAATAGCGGCGGTTGAACAGGACGATGCGCTCGTCGGCATCGGTCATCAGGATGCCGCTGGGCATCGCCTCGATGGCCGCGCGCAGCAGGGCCGCCGTCTCCAGAGCCTGCCCCTCGGCCTTCACGCGATCGGTCACGTCGATGACCGTGGTCTGCACGGCCGGCTCGCCCATCCAATCGACCACGCGGTCGATCATCTCCACCCACACCGCCTCGCCATCGCGCCGCAGGTTGCGCAGCCGCGTCACGCCTGGCGCCTCCCTGCCCTCCAAGCGCGTCCGATGGGTGCGCGAGGCGCGCCCCGGCTCCTCCGGCGCGAACAGGACGGCGAGGTCGGGCAGTTCCAGCACCTCCTCCGCCTTGGCGAAGCCGAAGATGCGGGCATAGGCGTCGTTCACGAACAGCGGCTTGAGGCGCCGGTGGATCAGGATGCCTTGGACGGAGCCTTCGAGCAGGCCGCGAAAGCGCGCCTCGCTGCTGCGCAGAGCCCGTTCGCGGAGCCGGACCTCGTGCGCGACGGCGTCCACCATCCGGGCCATGGCGGTGACCGGATCGCTCGCCGCCCGATGGTCCTGAAGCTTGACCGACGCATCGTCGATCAGGTTGCCGAGGCTCTCGCGCAGCCGGCCGACGCGACGCGCCATGCCGACCGTCACGGCGACGGCGATGGCGGCGGCCCCCGCTCCGGACAGCGCCGCCAGCAGCCACAGCATGCCGAGCGGCAGTCCCTCGGTGCTGTTCCCGCCGGCGGCCGACAGCGCCAGGATCCCCGCGGCGAGCGTCAGCCCGGCCACGCCGACGAATCCGGCCGCCAGCCGGAACGCCACGCCGCACCTGTCGCCGCCCATTCCCCCCGTTCCTTCGCGCATGAGCCGAACACACTTTAGCAACCGGTGCTCGCGGAAGCGACCGTTGCATGCTGTTCAGCGTGTGCCCTCACGCCGCACTCCACGGCAAAGGAAGGCATCAACGGCGGGAAGCGCGTGGAGCGGCTACCGGCTGGAGCGGGGGATCCCCAAGAGCGAGGCGAGAATGTTCACGACGAAGCGCCGTTCGGGGTGCAATTCATGCGCGGCGACCGCGCGTCCGGCGTGGGACAGGGCGGCGCGCGCCACCGCCGCCGGATCGGGACAGGGCTGGCCGTCGATCTGGAATCGGGTGACGGTCTTGGTCAGCTCACGCACCGCCATCAGCGGCGGAATGCACATCAGAAACCGGGCGCTGGCCACCGGGTCATAGCCGCAACGCGCCAGCATGGTCTGCACCGTGACGACGGCTCCCCCAGCCTCGGTGCCGATCTGGTAGCGGAGCAGCCGCTTGGCCCGCTCCTCCACCGCTTCGGACCAGCCGGCGGTGGCCGTAATCAGGGGATTGATCAAACCTGCCTCCAATGCACCGGGTGAATGGGCACACCGTGACCATCGAATCGGATCAAAGAAGTCACATTGTTTGCATAACAAACCACTTCAAGAGCGCCGCGCGAAAGAGGTGGGATGGTCCGCTTGGGCACCCGCCACCCCTCCGCAACCGCGACACGGCGATGCCGCCAGAATCAACACACGGCAGGCGGCCTTGTGCCACCGGTGAAGCCGGCTGTCGGCTATGCGGCAGACGCAGGCGAAAACGAAAAACCCCGCCGAGCAAGCTCGGCGGGGTCTTCGGATTGGTAGCAGCGGAGGGATTTGAACCCCCGACCAAGGGATTATGATTCCCCTGCTCTACCACTGAGCTACGCTGCCATCGGGTCCGTCCAGTTCGTTCGTTTCCGTTCGTTCCGGCCGGGGCCGCTTAATTAGGCCAAGGCGGCTTGGGTGTCAACGCCGAAATTGCACTTTTTTACCCGGCCGTCCCGGCGATCCATCCGCCCCCCAAAACACGGTCGCCCTGGTAGACGACGCAGGCCTGTCCGGGCGCCACGCCATACTGGGGCTCGTGCAATTCCACGCGCGCCGTGCCGTCGCCGGCAAGGCGCCACGTCGCCGGAGCGGGCGGCTGGGCGGAGCGCAGCTTCACTTCGACCTCCATCCCCTCGCCGGGCGCCAGGGCGGGGCCGAGCCAGTTCACCTCGCGGACGCTCACCACGGCGCGGGCTAGGTCTCGGCGCGGGCCGACGACGACGCGGCGCTGCGCCGGCTCCAGCCGGACGACGAAGAGCGGCTCCTCCTCGCCCTTGATGCCGCCGATGCCCAGTCCCTTGCGCTGGCCCACCGTGTAGTGGACCACGCCCCGGTGCCGGCCCAGCACGCGGCCGTCCACATGCACGATCTCGCCGGGCTCCACGGCACCAGGGCGCAGCTTCGCCACCACCTCGGCATAGGAGCCGTTGGGGACGAAGCAGATGTCCTGGCTGTCCGGCTTGGCCGCCACCTCCAGCCCGTGCTGTTCGGCCAGCGCGCGCGTCTCCGGCTTGGTCAGGCCGCCGAGCGGGAAGCGCAGGAAGTCCAACTGCTCCTGCGTCGTGGCGAACAGGAAATAGCTCTGGTCCCGGCCCGGATCGATGGCGCGGTGCAGTTCCGCCCCGCCGTCGCCCCGCTGCACGCGGCGCACGTAATGGCCGGTGGCCAGCGCGTCGGCGCCGAGGTCGCGGGCGGTGTTCAGCAGGTCGCGGAACTTGACGCGCTGGTTGCAGCGCACGCAGGGGATCGGCGTCTCGCCGCGCAAATAGCTGTCGGCGAAGTCGTCGATCACGTCCTGGGAAAAGCGCCCCTCGTAATCCAGCACATAGTGCGGGATGCCGATGCGGTCGGCGACCTGCCGGGCGTCGTAGATGTCCTGGCCGGCGCAGCAGGCGCCGGGCTTCTGCACCGCCATGCCGTGGTCGTAGAGCTGGAGCGTGATGCCGACGACGTCGTACCCCTCCTCCCGCAGCACGGCCGCGGTGACGGACGAATCGACGCCGCCCGACATGGCCACGACCACGCGGGTGTCCTGGGGACGCTTGGAAATACCGAGGGAATTCATGGCGCCCTATATGGGCTGCGGGGCATCGGGAAAAACCCCTTCCCCACCGCCGGGGCGGAGAAGGGTTCGCATCCTCACTTCATGGCGTTGTTGGTGCCGCCCGGCAGGCGGACGGTCAGGCCGTCCAGCTCTTCGCTCATGATGATCTGGCAGCCCAGGCGCGAGGTCTTGGTCAGGCCGAAGGCGAGGTCGAGCATGTCCTCCTCGTCCTCCGAGGCGTCGGCCAGCACGTCGAACCACTCCGGCTCCACGACGATGTGGCAGGTCGAGCAGGCGAGCGAGCCCTCGCAGGCGCCTTCCAGATCCAGGCCATGCTTGTGCGCGACCTCCAGCACGGACAGGCCGAGCGGGGCGTCCACCTCGTGGCGGGTGCCGTTGGGCTCGATGAAGGTCATCTTGGGCATCGGGTACTCTCCTGGTGGTCGTCCCTGGCGGGATCGTCGCCCTTGCGGGCTCTTGGTTGTGATCGCGGTTGGTGGAAAGGGGCGTGTCTTAAGGCGTTTTCGGGGCAAGCTCGACGCGGCGCGCGCGGGACGCGGCGCACAGGGCCTCCAGCCGCTCCAGCCGCGCGAGGAGGCGCGCGGCGTTGTCGGTCTGCCCGTTGCGGAAGGCGATGGCAAGATACTTGATGCAGGACTCGATCCGCTGCCCGAGATCGGCGGCCAGCCGGTCGATGGCCGCGACGTCCGGCGCGGCGGCCAGCTGGCCGGACAGGGCCGCGACCTCCTCGTCCTCCTCCGCCTCCTGCGTCGGCACGCCGAGCAGCCCCAGCAGGTAGCGCGCCCGGCTCACCGGATCGCGCAGCGTCTCGTGGGCCTCGGCCAGCGCGTCCAGCTGGGCACGGGCGTTGCCCTGCTGGCGGGCGCCGCGGGCGGCGAAGCGTTCCGGGTCGAGCGCGCGGGAGAAGCCGGCGTGCTGGCGGTTCAACACCTCCAGTTCGATGTCGAAGCGGCGCTCCAGCCCCAGCCGGGCGAAATGGTCCAGCGGGCGCGGCGCCTGCACCGCGCCGCAGGAATGGCAGAACAGCGCGCGCGCCGCCACCGACCGGCCGCACAGCCAGCACGGCTCCATATCGCCGTCGATGGAACCGGCGATCCCCTTGGGGGCAGCCGGCGGGCCGGATTCGGAAGTGGTCATGGTCACCGTCCGTCGAAGCACCGAATCGAAAAGCCGGGCACAAGGCCGTTTGCCGGGCATCCGGGCGCGTCATACCCAGAAGCGCCCCGCGACGCAACGTTCGAATCGACGAGTCCCGATTCGCGGGCCCGGGTCATGCCGCCGGCTGCCGCACCAGCCGCCGGGCCATCGCCGTCCAGGCGGCGACGAAGCGCTCCACCGCGTCGGCGTCGCTGTCCCAGCCCAGGCTGACGCGGATCGCCGAGGAGGCCGTGTCGGCGTCCTCGCCCATGGCGGCCAGCACATGCGAGGGCTTCACCTTGCCGCTGGAGCAGGCCGACCCGGCGCTGACCGCCACCCCGGCGAGGTCCAGCGCCATCACCTGCGTTTCCCCCGGCACACCGGGCAGCACGAGGCAGCTGGTGTTGCCGACGCGCGGGCTTCCCGCCCCCATGGCGCGGGCGCCCGGAACGGCGGCCAGCGCGCGCGCTTCCAATTCGTCCCGCAGCACCGCAAGGCGTGCGGCGCCGGGCAGTTCCTCCAGCGCCAGACGGGCGGCGGCGCCGAAGCCGACCAGCCCGACGACGTTCTCGGTGCCCGCCCGGCGGCGTTTTTCCTGCCCGCCGCCCCGGATCAGCGCCTCCGGCTCCAGCCCTTCGGCGATCACCAGGGCACCGACGCCCGCCGGCCCGCCGATCTTGTGCGCGGACAGGGTCAACAGGTCGGCGCCCAGCGCGGCGAGGCTCACCGGCCGCCGCCCGGCCGCCTGCACGGCGTCGCAATGGAACAGGGCGCCGTGAGCGTGCGCCAGCGCCGCCGCTTCGGCCACCGGCTGAATCACTCCGGTCTCGTTGTTCGCCAGCATCAGGGAGACGAGCGCCGGCCCCTCCCCCTCCGCCAGCGACCGGCGAAGCGCGTCCAGGTCGGTGACACCATTGCGGTCCACCGGAACACGGAGCGCGTCGGGCATCGCCGCCAGCACCGAGTCATGCTCGATGGCCGACGTGATGACACGCCGCCCCGGAAAGCCGCGCAGCGCCAGATTGTTGGCTTCCGTGCCGCTGCCGGTGAACAGCACCTGCGCCGGTTTCACCCCGGCCAGCGCGGCGACGTGGGCGCGCGCCTCCTCCACCGCGCGGCGCACCGTGCGGCCGAAGCCGTGCACCGACGACGGGTTGCCGACGAGGTCCATGGCCTGGACCATCGCCGCCTTGACCGCCGGCTTCAGCGGTGCCGACGCGTTGTGGTCGAGATAGACGCGGTTCACACCCGGACGATCACTCTTTCAAGCTCACTCCGCTCACTCGGCGGCGACGGCGGCGCCCTCGCCGGCCGGCTGCGGGAGGCGGATGGTCAGGCCGCTGGTGCCGATGATGCGGCGCTCGACCACGTCGGCGACCGTCACGGAGCTGAGATACATGTGGATCTGGTTGCCCAGCTCCTCCCACAAATCGTGGGTCAGGCAGCGCGAACGGTTGGTGCGGCAGCCCTGCGGCGTGCCGTTGGCGCAGCGGGTCGTGCGGATCGGCTCGTCCACCGCCAGGATGATGTCGGACACGCGCGTGGCATCGGCCGGATGGGCCAGCAGATAGCCGCCGCCGGGGCCGCGCACGCTCTTCACCAGACCGCCCTTGCGCAGCTTGGCGAACAGCTGTTCCAGATAGGACAGCGAGATTTCCTGACGTTCCGCGATGTCGGCAAGGGCGACGGGGCTTCCCTGGCTGGTGGCGGCAAGATCGACCATGGCCATGACGGCATAGCGTCCCTTGGTGCTGAGTCTCATCTTGATCCCTCCTTACCCTTCTCTCCCCGGCCCGCCCCGATGGGTGCGGAACCCGGCCTCGCAATGGTGTTTCGAATGATGTTTGGTCAACATGGCTTGATCGAACCGCCATCGGCCGACACCGGCTCCGGCGTGTTCAAGGATTGGCCGTTCAGAGGCTTCGCGTTCAAGGATGGCGGGGCGTCGGCGCGCTCCGATTCCAATTCCTCCACCCGCTGGCGCAGGGCGGACACCTGATCCAGCAACCCGTTCAGCGCGCGCGCCACCGGGTCGGGAATGTCGCCGCAAGGCGTGCCGTAGGGCATGAACTTCTGCGTCTCGGCCCGGTCGCGCGGCGTGACCGCCTTGGCCGGGATGCCGACCACGGCGACGCCCGGCGCCACGTCGGCGACGACGACCGCGTTGGCGCCGACGCGCGCGCCGGCCCCGATGGTGATGCCGCCCAGCACCTTCGCCCCGGCGCCGACGATGACGCCGTCGCCCAGCGTCGGGTGGCGCTTGCCCTGGTGCAGCGAGGTGCCGCCCA
>JAEZID010000336.1 GCA_023416195.1 Pseudomonadota bacterium
ACGCGGGGGATGGCGAGCGGGTGCTTCGGGCCGTAGCTGGAGCCCCGGTAGATCTCGCTGCCGATGAAGAGCGGTGGTGTGGACGGTGGTATGGACATGGGATGCTGAGGTGGCGCGAACAGGCCAATCCGTCAACGCCCCCCTTGCCGTGATCCCGTGCAGCCCCTTTTTCATGATTGGGTAAGCGGGGGGCGGCGGAATGATCGGATGCCGGCGGTTCGCGGGGATGGTCGCGCTGATGCTGGCAGTTGCCCAGGGGATGGGGGCACCGGCACAGGCGGAAACGCCGGTCGATCTGGAACTGGTGCTGGCCGTCGATGTGTCCGGCAGCGTCGATCCGGAGGAAGCGCGGCTGCAGCGGGAGGGCTATGTCGGCGCCCTGATGAATCCCAAGGTGCAGGCGGCCATCCGCGGCGGACCCTTCGGCCGCATCGCGGCGACCTATGTGGAATGGGCGGGCGACAGCTATCAGCACACGGTGGTCGGCTGGACCGTGTTGCAGGACGGGGGGAGCCTGGAGTCCTTCGCCTCGGCCATCGCCGAATCGCCGACCATGACCGCCCAGTGGACGGCGATCGGTGCCGCCATCGTCCACAGCGCCCGGCTGTTCGACGACAACGGCTACGAGGGAACGCGGCGGGTCATCGACGTGTCGGGCGACGGCGTGAACAACCGAGGGTTCCCGGTGGAGTGGGCGCGGGATCAGGCGGTGGCGGCGGGGATTACCATCAACGGGCTGCCGATCCTGAACGACCGCCCGAATCCCTGGGGCGGCGCGCCGCCGGTGGATCTGGACGCCTATTACCGCGACCACGTCATCGGCGGCCCTGGCGCCTTCCTGGTGCCGGCGATCAACTTCGAGGCGTTCGCCGACGCCATCCTGGCGAAGCTGCTGCTGGAAATCTCCGGCCGGCAGCCCGACACGGACATCGCCGCCCGCTGAGACTTGCGGGCGCTGCGTCAAGTTGCCATAGTCCCAAGACATCACTGGGGGGAGCCGGCGGTCGGCTGAGAGGTCTCTGTTGGGAGACGACCCCTGGAACCTGATCCGGGTCATGCCGGCGAAGGGATCAGTGAGTCGCCCATGAACGCGCCCCTACGGCCAGAGACCATCCATGCCCCGCTGTCGGTGACGGTGACCGGCGCCCGCCTGACCTATGGCGGGGCCAATGGCGGCGTCGCGCTGTTCTCCGACCTGACGCTGAACGTCGAGGCGGGCGTGACGACCTGCCTTCTGGGGCCGAGCGGCGTGGGCAAGACGACGCTGCTGCGCATGGTCGCAGGGTTGGCGGAGCCGGAGCCGCCAACCGCCATACTGTCCGGGGACGGCGCGCCGCTTCGGGGGCGGATCGCCTACATGGCGCAGCAGGATCTGCTGCTGCCCTGGCTGACCGCGCTGGACAACGTGCTGCTGGGCGCGCGGATGCGGGGCGAGCGGCGGACCCCGGCGCTGGTGGAGCGCGCCCGCGCGCTGCTGGACCGGGTGGGCCTCGCCGGGCGGGAGAGGGACCGGCCGGCCACACTGTCCGGCGGACAGAGGCAGCGCGTCGCCATCGCCCGCACCCTGATGGAGGACAAGCCGCTGGTCCTGATGGACGAGCCGTTCTCCGCGCTGGACGCGCTGACCCGCCTTCGTTTGCAGGATGTGGCGGCCGAGGCGCTGGCCGGGCGCACCGTGCTGATGGTGACGCACGACCCGCTGGAGGCCCTGCGGATCGGGCATCGCGTCCATGTCATGACGGGCCGGCCGGCGACGGTCGGGCCGGCGCTGGAACCGCCCGGCCTGCCGCCGCGCGCCGTGGACGATCCCGCCCTGCTGGCGCTCCAGGCCGAATTGCTGCGGAGGCTGGCGGGATGAGGATCCTCCGCGCGCTGATCACCCTGGCGGTGCTGCTGGGCGTCTGGCAGGGCGTCGTCCTGCTGACCGGGGTTCCGCGCTACATCCTGCCGGCACCAATGGCGGTGGCCGACGCGCTGCAACGGCAGGCGCCCCTGCTGATCCAGCACGGCACGACGACGCTGATCGAGATTCTGCTTGGGCTGGGGCTGGGCGTCGCCCTGGGCGGCGTCAGCGCCCTGACGCTGGCGAGCTTCCGGACCGCGCGGCGCTGGCTGAAGCCGGTGCTGGTGGTCAGCCAGGCGATCCCGGTGTTCGCGCTGGCGCCGCTGCTTGTGCTGTGGCTCGGCTACGGCATGGCGTCCAAGGTCGCCATGGCGACGCTGATCATCTACTTCCCCGTCACCACCGCCCTGTTCGACGGGCTGCGCCGGACGGAACCGGGGTGGCTGGATCTGGCGCGCACCATGGGGGCGTCGCGCCGGTCGGTGCTGTGGCACATTCGTTTGCCGGCGGCCCTGCCCGCCTTCGGGTCCGGCGTGCGCGTAGCGGCGGCGGTGGCGCCCATCGGCGCGGTGATCGGGGAGTGGGTCGGCTCCTCCTCCGGGCTCGGTTACCTGATGCTGCACGCCAACGCGCGGATGCAGATCGACCTTCTGTTCGCGGCTTTGGCCGTGCTGGGCGTCTTCGCGGTGACGCTGTACGCCGCCGTGGACGCGCTGATCCGCTGGGCGCTGCCCTGGCAACCCGATGTGCTCCCTGCCGAGGAAAAGGACTGATTCGGATGAAACGCACTCTCGCGGTGGCGGCGCTGGCCGCCGGGCTGCTGACCTCCCTTCCGGCCGCCGCTCAGGACAAGCTGTCCGTCCTGCTGGACTGGTTCGTGAACCCGGACCACGCGCCGCTGGTGGTGGCGCAGGAGAAGGGCTTTTTCAAGGAGGCCGGGCTGGACGTGACGCTGACCGCCCCGGCCGACCCGAACGACCCGCCGAAGCTGGTCGCCGCCGGTCAGGCCGACCTCGCCATCTCCTACCAGCCGCAATTGCAGATCCAGGTCGGCGAGGGGCTGCCGCTGGTGCGCGTCGGCACGCTGGTGTCCACGCCGCTGAACTCCGTCGTCGTGCTGCGCGACGGGCCGGTGAAGTCGGTCAAGGACCTGAAGGGCCGCAAGGTCGGCTTCTCGGTCGGCGGGTTCGAGGACGCGCTGCTCGGCGCCATGCTGGAAAAGCACGGGCTGACGCTGAAGGACGTGGAACTGGTGAACGTCAACTTCTCGCTGTCGCCGGCCCTGCTGTCCGGCCAGGTGGACGCGGTCATCGGCGCCTTCCGGAACTTCGAGCTGAACCAGCTGGACATCGAGAAGAAGCCCGGCATCGCCTTCTACCCGGAGGAGGAGGGCGTGCCCGCCTATGACGAGCTGATCGTCGTGGCGCACCAGGCCAAGGCCGCCGACCCGCGCATCAAGCGTTTCCTGGACGCGGTGGAGCGCGCGACCTTCTACATTCTGAACCACCCGGAGGAGGCCCACGCCGCCTTCATCAAGGACCGGCCGGAGCTGAATGACGAGCTGAACCGCCGCGCCTGGGCGGCCACCCTGCCCCGCTTCTCGCACAGCCCGGCGGCGCTGGACACGGTTCGCTACGCCCGCTTTGCCGAGTTCCTGAAGGCGCGCGGGCTGATCCAGAAGGTCGAACCGGTCGAGCGCTACGCGGTCGTGGTGAAGTAACGGCCCTCGGTTGCCATTTGGCCCCGTTGGACGTTACCTATGGTGACGCCCGTTCCGGGGCCGATCACTGCGAGCGAACCCATGCCGATCAAGACCATTCTGCTGCACATGGCCAACGACGACCGGCACTCCGCCCGGCTGGAGGTCGCCGTCGGTCTCGCCCGGCGCTTCGGCGCCTATGTGGAGGTGCTGTACGTCGCCACGCCCGTGTCCATGCCGGCGGCGGTGACCGGGCGCGGCGCCTCCTACGGCTTCATCGCCGAGGCGACGGCCATCGCGCACGAGAAGGCCACGCAGGTGGAGCACGAGGTTCGGCAGGCGCTGAAGGACTGTTCCTATTCCTGGTCGGTGGTCGAGGGCGACCATGTGGAGCTGCTGGCGAAGCGCGCCGCCTACGCCGACCTCGCCATCGTCACGCAAAGCCACGGCGGTACCGAGAGCGAGCGGGTGCTGTTGCACGTACCCGACCAGCTGCCGCTGGAAACGCCCTGCCCCACGCTGGTGCTGCCGCACGATTTCCCGGCGGACGGGTCCATCGGGCGGCACGCGGTGATCGCCTGGAAGAACACGCGGGAGGCCGGGCGCGCTGTCCGCAACGCACTGCCCTTCCTGAAGGCGGCGGAGAAGGTCACCGTGCTGACCGTCGACGCGCCGGGCCACACGCTGGACAGCGGGCACGACCTGATGATCTGGCTGGAGCGCCACGGCGTGCGCAGCCACCATCAGGCCAACATCCACCAGGGCAACGACGTGGGCGAGGTGATCCTGACCTGCGCCCGCGATTCGGCGGCCGATTTGCTGGTCATGGGCGCCTACGGCCATTCCCGCCTGCGCGAGCTGGTGCTGGGCGGCGCCACGCGGACGGTGCTGACCCAGCTGAACATGCCCGCGCTGATGTCGCACTGAGCGAATCAGGGCAACGTCTTGGTCAGGTGACGGGCCGCGTCAGCGCACTGCCCCCGCAGTTCCGGCACGGCCGTCATCTCCCAGAAGGGCGCGCGGCTGGCCGGGCCCAGGGCGAAGAGACGGTCGGAGGCAACCCCGTCCTGGCGGATAAGGGCACCCTCCTCCGTCACGTCGAGGCCGAGGCGAAGCTCGTCCGGCCGGGCGAGGCCGCGTTCCAGCAGAGCCCGGACCAGCGGGTGGCGGATGCGGGCGTAGTCGCAGTTGGTGCCGGTGGCGTTGACAATGGCGCCGACGGTTCGCGTCCAGGCCGGAGCGGCGCCGCGCGGCCGAACCGTGATCGCCACGCCATCGGGTGACAGGGCCAGATCGCGCAGGCGGCCGGCCTCGATGGTCAACTGGCCGCTTCCCCGCAGGGCGTCGATGCGGGCGGCGACTTCCGGCGCCATGCGATGGCGGTGCACCTCCCAATAGGGCCGCGCGTGGCGCAGGAAGCGCTGGCGCTCCTCCAGCGGCAAATGCTTCCAGATGCGGTGATGGTGGGGGCGCAGCGCGTCGAAGGCGGAACGCCAGTCGAGCCCCGCTTCGCGAGCGCGGCGAACGTCGGCCCTGAGCGCGATCATGATGTCCAGCACCGTCCGCGGCATGGCGTCCGGGTGCACGAAGGACGTGAAGGGCCGCGTTTCCTCGTGGGTGATGGGCAGCAGGCCACGGCGCGACAGGGCGGTGATCGGCCCGCGATGGCCCTGGTCCGCCAGGGAAAGGGCCGTGTCCACCATGGTCAGGCCGGTGCCCAGGATGAGGACCGGTGCGTCCGGATCGATGGCCGCGACGGCGTCGTGATTCCATGGATCGCCGACGAAGCGGCCGGAGACGAAGACCGCCCGCGCGGCCTCCGTCCCGTTGGGCAGGGCCGGCGGCGACGGCGGGAAATGGCCGACGCACAGAACGGCGACATCCGCCGTGAGGTCGCTGCCGTCGGCGAAGCGCAGCCGCACTCCGGTCCCCTGGTCCATCTCGACATCGACCGTTTCGGCATGCAGAACGTCGAGGGAGATGTTGGCGGGCGCTTCGGCGACCGCTTCCCGCAGCACGTCCTGAATGTAGGCGCCGTAAAGCGCGCGGGAGACGAAGGCATGGCCGCTCGGCGGGATGCTCGCGCCGCCGTCTTCGCGCGCCCACAGCCAGCGCAGGAAATGCCGGGGATCGTCCGGGTACGCGCTCATGTTGTAGGCGCGCACGTTCAGCAGGTGCGCGCCGTTCGCGGTGGAATAGGCCAGACCGGTGCCGACGCTGGGCGCCCGCTCGATCAGGTGGATGCTGGTCGGCCGGTCCGCGAGGCGCAGGAGGTGGGCCGCCAGCATGGTGCCGGTAAAGC
>JAEZID010000342.1 GCA_023416195.1 Pseudomonadota bacterium
GGGCACGGTCGGCGACAATCGCCCGAAGCCGGTGGCCCCCGCCGCGCGCCCGGCCGCCCGGCCCGGCCTGTCCGCCCGTCCGGCCGTCGCCCCCCGTCCGCTGGTCCAGAGCCACGACGAGGATCACGACGAGGACGACGATCACGCGCCTCTGCCTCTGCCGCCGCTCCGCGCCGAGCCGGCCCGCCGTCCGGCCCCGCCGCCCGAGCCCCTGGCCCGCGATTCGCTGGCCCGCGAGGGGGAAAACCTGTCGCGCGCCGAACGTGAACTGCTTCAGGCGATCGAGAACGCCGGGAAGGGGATCGGATGAGCAACGCCGCCACGGAAGAGAAGGTCGTCATCCGCCCGGCCGGCGCCGTTCCGACCGGCGTGCGCACCTCACAGGGCCTGGCGCAGGGTCCCGGCGCCCCCGCGCCGGCCCCGAAGGCTCCCTTCAAGCCCGCCGCCAGGGGGAAGGCGAAGGGCAAGGCCAAGCCGGCCCGCAAGCCGGCCACGCCGCGCCGTCCCCTGTCGGAACGTCTGCGCGAGCGGATGCGGGGGCTGCGCTTCCGCCTGCTGCCGATCACCATTTTCGTCGCCGTGCTGATGCTGGGCATTCGCGTCGGCGACGTGTGGCGCCTGACCACCCGCGACGCCAAACTGCCGGAATTTCCGGTCTCTCTGGCCCAGAATCAGGCGCCGGCCCAGGCGCCGGCCCAGGCGTCCATGCCGGCCGCGATGCCCCTCCAGGTCGCCGCCGCTCCCGCGCCGGGCGGGGCCAGCACCGGCCCGGCCCCCGCCGCCGGCCCGGCGGCCGACAACCCGGCGCCGCTCGGTCCCGTCAAGAACGAGGAACTGCTTCAGCATTTCGCCGAGCGCCGCGCCGAGATCGAGCGCCGCACCAAGGAGGTCGAGCAGCGCGAGGCCCTTCTGATCGCCGCCGAAAAGCGCATCGACCAGAAGATCCAGGAACTCGACAAGGTCCGTTCCGACATCCAGAAGCTGATGCGTCAGGGCGACGAGAAGCAGGCGGCGCAGCTCGAAAGCCTCGTGAAGATTTACGAGACGATGAAGCCCAAGGACGCCGCCCGCATCTTCGAGGAACTCGAGATGCCCGTCCTGCTGGGGGTGATCGAGCGGATGAAGGAACAGAAGACCGCGCCGATCCTGGCCGCCATGGATCCCGTGAAGGCCAAGGAGGTCACCTCGGCCCTTGTCGAACGCCGCGCGCTTCCGACCGTCACGCAGTGAGGTTGCGTTCGGCCGCGGGGCACGATCGTTTAACGCGGTATTAACCCTCAGAATTTAGGTTAAAACGGGCTTAGAAAGCTCCGAGTCGGCGGTTGCGTGCAAGGGCGCGGCCCTGGGGTCAACCCAGCGCCGGCGGGCCATGCCCGGACCCCTGCCGACGGACCCGCACCGCTCGCCCGCCGGACAGGACATCGGATCGCACATGGCCCCGCCCGTTTCACACTCGCTCACCGAGCAGAAGCTCCTCCGCCAGCGCCTCGACGCCGCCCACGCCGAAGCGGCCCAGCCGCTGTCGCGGGACGAGGTGACGGACATCGTCCGCTCCATCCTCTCCAGCATGGACGGCGACATCTCGGTCACCGATCTGCGCCTCTACAAGGAGGTGGTGGACCTCGCCAAGGTCATCGAGAACGCCAAGCTGGAAATGGCCGCGCTTCAGCCGGCCGAGATCCGCGACCAGCACATTCCGACCGCCACCGACGAGCTGGACGCCGTGGTCGGCGCCACCGAACAGGCGACCTTCGCGATCTTCGACGCCTGCGACGTCATCACGACCATCGCCGGCCAGCTCGACCCGGAAAACAGCGCCAAGCTGTCGGAGCAGGTCACCAAGATCTTCGAAGCCTGCAACTTCCAGGACATCACCGGCCAGCGCATCAGCAAGGTCGTCCGCACGCTGAAGCACATCGAAGCCAAGGTCGACATGATCGTCGCCGCCTTCGGCGACGAGGTGCGCCAGAATCATGCGGGCCATCACGCAGCCCACCACGCGGCCGCCGCGGCGCACGCCCCCAATTTCGCGACCGACCGTCCCGAAGACGATCCGGAAACCGCGCTGCTGCACGGGCCGCAGATGGCCAGCAACGCCATGGACCAGGACGAGATCGACCGCCTGCTGGCGAGCTTCGACTAGCCCATGGCGATTCCCGGCCAACCCAAGACAGGCATTTCGGGCGGCCACTCAGGTCCGAACAACGGCAGCATCGTCCTTCTGCTGTCGCTGTTCCTGTTGCTTCTGGTCTTTTTCATCGTGCTGAACGCCCATTCGGTGCAGACGACGCACCGCGTGAAGGCGGTCATCAGTTCGCTGGAGCGCAGCTTTCCCGCCTTCGTGATCGACCCGCGCCTGCGCGACGGGGCCGATCCGCTGGCCTCGCGCAGCGGCACGGTCTTCGCCGTCGAACGGCTGGACGGCGTGGGGGATCTGTTCGCCACCGCCGTCGCCGTCGCCAAGGTGGACAGGGTCGCCCCCGGCCGTCTGATGGAGGTGCGCCTTCCCGCCGACGAGCTGTTCGTCCCCGGCACCGCCCAGCTTCGTCCCGACCGTCAGGGCCTGATCGACCGCGTGTCGCTGGCCCTGCGCGAATCCCGCGCCGGCGAAAAGGTCGAACTGGACGCGCTGCTCGCCATCGGCCCCACCGGCACGCCGAGCCAGCCGCCCGGCCCGGTGGCGCGGGCCGGCGCGCTGGCCCGCCTGCTGATCGCCGACGGCGCCCCGGCGGAAGCGGTGACCGTGGGAATCGAGCGCGGCGACCCCGGCGCGATCCGCTTCCTGTTCAGCCTGCGCATGGCCGACGAAAAGCCGGCTCGACGCGCCGGGGGAGGGCGCCGATGATCCGCGTCCCCAAACTCCCCACCGCCCAGGACAAGAGCGGCGGCCACGGCCGCACGATGTGGCTGATCAGCTTCACCGACCTGATGTCGCTGCTGCTCGCCTTCTTCGTGCTGATGTATTCGATGAGCGAGCCGGAGGCGCAGCGCTGGACCGGGCTGGCCAAGGCCTTCACCTCCGCGCGCTCCACGGCCACCACGCCGTCCAACGCGCCGGCCGAGCCTAAGGCCGCCTTCAACGCCGCCGCCGTGGAGCCGCATTCGGCGATCAATCTCGACTATCTCGGCGCCCTGCTGCGCAGCCAGGCGGCCTCCAACGCCGAACTGGCCGCCGTGGAGGTGCGCCGCGAGGACGACCGGGTGGTGATCGTCCTGCCGGGCGCCACCATGTTCGACGAAACCGGCGGCGCCTTCACCGAGCAGGGCCGGCGCCTGTTGTTCCTGCTGGGCGCCGTGGTCGCGCGCACCGGCAACCGGATCGAGGTGGTCGGCCATGCGGAGCGCGAAGACCCATCGAACGGGTTGTCCTGGGAACGCGCGCTGACCCGCGCGGTTGCCGTAGCGGCGGCGCTGCGCGAAACGGGATACAAGCGCGACCTCGTGGCGCGCGGCGTGATGGCGGCCCCAGCAACGGTCAATGGGGCGAAGGGTACGGCGCGCGTCGACATCATCGTGCGCGACGAGGCGGAGGGCTGATGCGGATGGGCGGTGGCGTTCCGGCATACCGGCGGTGGCTGTGCGGCTTCGTGGCCGCCACGGCGCTGTTCGCCGCGCCGCACGCCTTCGCCGCCGACGTGCCGGTCCGCGCCGCCACCCATAAGACCTTCGGGCGCATGGTCTTCGACTGGCCGCAGCCGGTGAACCACACCGCGCGGGTGGAGGGCGACTCGCTGGTCATCGTCTTCGACCAGCCGATCAACGCCGCGCTCGACCGCGCCGTGGCGGCGCTGCCCGGCTATCTCTCCGGCGTGCGGATCGGCGGCGACGGCAAGACCGTCACCTTCGACCTGAAGCGCCCGGTGACGCTGAAGTCCTTCCGCAACGGCAACGCCGTCGCCATCGACCTGTCGCCCGCCGCCGCCGCTCAAGCGGCCGAGGCGCCCAAGCCCGCTCCGGCGCCAACCCAGGCCGACCTCCAGGGCCAGCTGCGCGGCTCCTCCGCGCCGCCCGCCGCCAAGGAACCGACCGGCTCCGCCGCCAACCCCGGCGCCGTGCCGTCCGTCGGCAAGGTCACCGTCCGCGCCGCCGACCACCCGACCCACAGCCGTCTGGTCTTCGACTGGCCCAAGGCGGCGGACCACACGCTCCAGCGCGACGGCGCGTCGGTCACCGTGCTGTTCGACAAGGGCGGCAACGCCGACCTGTCGCAGGCGAACCGGGCGAAGCTGCGCAACATTCAGAACATCGAGCAATACCGCCAGCCCAACGGCGCGCTGGCCGTGACCTTCGCCGCTCCGCAGGACGCCGAGATCAAGGAGGCCAGGACCGGCAAGTCCCTGGTCCTCGACGTGCTGAACGCCAGCACCCGCAAGGCGCCCGACGCCCCGGCCGCCGCTCCCGCCGCCACGCCCTCCCAGGCGCAGGCCGCCCCGCCGCCACCCCCTCCGGGCGCGACCACCACCACCGTGCGCCCGCAACCGGCGACCGCCCCGCCACACCCGACT
>JAEZID010000353.1 GCA_023416195.1 Pseudomonadota bacterium
CGGTCGGCGTTGGACAGCTTCAGCGTCTCCGACGCCTTCAGCGCGCCGGCGCGGTCGGTCGCCAGCACGGCGGCGAAGCGGCGCACCGGGTCGGGCGGTTCGGCCAGGTCATGCTCCAGCCGGACGAGGCCGTCCAGGCGCCCGGTCTCCGTCGCGGCGGGCAACAGGTGCTCCATCACCCCCCGGTCCAGCATCAGACGCCAGATGGACGCCGGGTCCCGGGCGCCCAGCAGGCGGGACAGTTCGCCGCGCACGCGCTCGCCGGACAGGGTCGGCAGACGCGGGGCCATCGCCGTGCAGGCGGCCAGCGCCTCGGCGTCCGGCTCGCCCCGGCCGTAATGCGCGTGGAAGCGGAAGAAGCGCAGCAGGCGCAGCACGTCCTCCTCGATGCGCTGGCGCGCGTCGCCGACAAAGCGCACCCGCCCCGCCGCCATGTCCGCGAGCCCGCCGAAGGGGTCGTAGACCAGACCGTCCGCCGTACAGCTCAGCGCGTTCATGGTCAGGTCGCGGCGGGCGGCGTCCTCGCGCCAGTCGTCGGTGAACTCGACGCGGGCGTGGCGGCCGAACGTCTCGACGTCGCGGCGCAGCGTGGTGATCTCGTATTGGCATTTGCCGGACACGGCGGTCACGGTGCCGTGCTCGATTCCCGTGGGAATGGCGTGCAGCCCGGCGGCTTTCAGCAGCTCGATGACGCGCTCCGGCGGGGCGTGGGTCGCGATGTCGATGTCCTTGACCTTGCGGCCGAGCCACGCGTCGCGCACGCAGCCGCCGACGAAGCGCGCGTCGGCGCCCCCGGCGGCCAGCGCGGCCAGAACGGCGCGCGTCTCGGGGGAAACCATCCAGGGATGCGGGGTCAGGCGGGCGGTCGCGGTCATGGCGGCACGCTATCCCGCGACGGCCTTACTTTCCAGCGGGTGCACCTTGACGCCCCTCGATCAGCGTGCCGTTGTCCAGATGCGCCGGGGCGTAGGGGCTGTGCGGCGGCGCGCCGCCGGTCAGCGCCATGGTGCCGAGCGTCAGCGCCATCAGCCCCACCCCGCCCAGCACCAGCCAGTGCCAGGGGGCGGTCACCCACCAGGGGGCGCGGACGTGCGCCTCCTCCGCCTGGGCGCGGCGGCGCTCGATCACGACGACGTAGAGCAGGTAGCCGGCCGTCGGCAGCAGCAGGGGCACCACGACCGTCAGGAAGATTCTCAGCACCCGCCACCGCCTACTGCGTTTCGCCGATCAGAGATTCGTCTATGGGGGGCTCGCCCAGCGTGTCCTCGCGCAGCACGTCGCGCAGGTTCACCAGCATGCCGGCCGTGGCGCCCCAGATGAAGCGGTGCTGATAGGGGAAGGCGTAGAAGAACCGCTTGGCCCCCTGGAATTCCCGGCTGTGCCGCTGCGGATTGGACGGGTCGAGGATGAAGGCGAGCGGCACCTCGAACACCTCCGCGACCTCCGTGGGGTCGGGGGTCAGCCGGAAGGGCGGGCGCACCACCCCGACCACCGGAGTCACCCGGAACCCCGTGCGCGTCACGTAGGTGTCGAGCCGGCCGATGATCTCGACGTGATCGCGGCTCAGCCCGATCTCCTCCTCGGTCTCGCGCAGGGCGGTTTCCTCGGGCGAGCCGTCGAACGGTTCCATCCGGCCGCCCGGAAAGCTGATCTGCCCGGCGTGGGCGGTCAGATGGGCGGTGCGCTGGGTAAAGATCACCGTGGCGCCCCCGGCGTGCTCCACCAGCGGCACCAGCACCGCCGCCTCGCGCAGCGTGTCCGGCGGACCGAAGCCGGGATTCAGGTCGTGATCGCCGCGCACCTTGACCGGGCGCAGAGTCGCGGCGGCGCTCCCTGGAAAGCGCTTGCGCACCTCCTTCAACGTCAGTCTCCAGGCAGCTTGCCCAGAGCGAAGAAGACTTTCCTGCTCCATAGGCCGATCTCAGCCTCCCCATCGTCGCCGGCCGGCGCAGCCCCGTCCCGCAAGACGGCCCGGTCCACCATTTCGTAATAGACCGACCGCAGGATCCGTGCCTCCAGCCTATTTCTTATTTCTATATAGGGTGTCGGCTCTCCGCTTTGAGGATTATGGGCGACCCTGATCGGATGATCCGGCCCGGCTTCGACCCATTCGTCTAAATTTGTTCGGAACGAGATCACCTGATCGTCGCCGCTTCCACTTGCCGACATCTCGACGGCGACGAACGGTGCGTCCTCGACAACTATGCGCCCGCGCTCAACAGGCGTAACGAGCCAAAAGTCGCCTGCGTCATCCCGCCGCAGCACGGTGGAGAACAGCTTCACCAGCTCGATCCGCCGGATCGGATCGCCTTCGTGGAACCACGTCCCGTCCCGCGCGATGCGGATGTCGAAGACCTGCTCCTCGGGCAGGAATTTCAGCTTTCCAAGCGCATCCCCATCGGAGCGCTTGTCATTCGCCTTCTCGTCACCGACCTTCATCGAACGCCTTTACCTGGTTCGGCCATCGGTTCGGCCGCGCAACGCAATTTCGCCATACTCGTCACATAGGTCCACCGTTACGGTTTTGAATAGGAGCATTGACGTGAGCGCAACGGACGCCGCCCCGACTCCGCACTCGATTCCGGGTTCCGAAAATCCTCACCAGCTGATGGCGGAAATCGAAGCGCTCGGCGGCCGCCTCGCCCATGTGCGCGACCGCATCGGCCGGATCATCTTCGGCCAGCAGGACGTCATCGACCTGACGCTGATCACGCTTCTGGCCGGCGGCCACGTGCTGCTGATCGGCGTGCCGGGCCTCGCCAAGACGCGTCTGGTCGAGACGCTGGGCACCGTGCTGGGCCTTGCCGAAAAGCGCATCCAGTGCACGCCCGACCTGATGCCGGCCGACATCCTGGGGTCCGAGGTGCTGGAGGAGAGCGAGTCGGGCCGCCGCTCCTTCCGCTTCATCCCCGGCCCGGTGTTCAGCCAGCTTCTGATGGCGGACGAGATCAACCGCGCCAGCCCGCGCACCCAGTCGGCGCTGCTTCAGGCCATGCAGGAGCACCGCGTTTCGGTCGCCGGCCAGTACCACCCCCTGCCCGAGCCGTTCCACGTCCTGGCCACCCAGAACCCGCTGGAGCAGGAGGGCACCTACCCGCTTCCCGAGGCGCAGCTCGACCGCTTCCTGATGCAGATCGACGTCAGCTATCCCGACCGCGACGCCGAGCGGCGCATGATGATCGCCACCACCGGCGTGGCCGACGAGAAGGCGGTGACCGTCCTGTCCCCCGCCGATCTCCTGGCCGCGCAGCGGCTGGTCCGCCGCGTGCCGGTCAGCGAGGGCGTGGTGGAGGGTATTCTCGACCTCGTGCGCCGGGGCCGTCCGGAAACGACCGACCTGCCGGAGGTGCAGCGCCACGTCGCCTGGGGGCCGGGTCCGCGCGCCAGCCAAGCCCTGATGCTCGCAGCCCGCGCCCGCGCCGTGCTGGACGGGCGCATCGCCCCGTCGCTGGACGACGTGGTGGCGCTGGCGAAGCCGGTGCTCGGCCACCGCATGGCGCTGAACTTCGCCGCGCGGGCGGACGGCGTCACGCTGGACGACGTCATCGGCCGCCTCTGCGCGCCGCTGGCGTAAGGACCGGTCGATGGCCGCCCCGACCCTCGGCGTCTCGGCGCTCCGCGCGCAGCAGCGGGCGGAGGGCTTGGCCGCGACCCTGCCACCTCTTCTGGTCGCGGCGGAGCGCGTGGCCGCCACCGTCGCCCAGGGCGTGCACGGACGGCGCCGCGTCGGCCTGGGCGAGACCTTCTGGCAGTTCCGCCGCTATCAGCCGGGCGATTCGCCCCAGATGATCGACTGGCGCCAGTCGGGCAAGACGCAGCCCGTCTACGTCCGCGAGAACGAGTGGGAGGCCGCGCAAACCGTCTGGCTGTGGCGCGACCGCTCGCCCAGCATGGACTACCGCTCCGACAAGGCCCTGCCGACCAAGCGCGAGCGCGCCGACCTGCTGACGCTCGCCACGGCGGTTCTGCTGGTGCGCGGCGGCGAGCGGGTCGGCCTGCTGAACTCCGGCCTGCGTCCGGACCACGGCAAGTTCGCGCTGAACCGGATGGCCGGGCTGATGACCGACCCGCGCAACGCCCACGCGCCCGAAGGGCTGCCGAAGGCCGAGCCCCTGCCCCGCCACGCCCAGGTGGTTCTGGCCGGCGATCTGCTGTCGCCCCTGCCGGAGATTCACGCGACGGTGTCCGCCCTGACCGGGCGCGGGGTGCGCGGGCATCTGCTCCAGATCCTCGACCCGGCGGAAGAGACCCTGCCCTACGACGGCCGCGTCGAATTCGAAGGCTTCGAGGGCGAGGACGAGTTGCTGGTGCCGCGCGTCGAGGCGGTGCGCACGGCCTATCTGGAACGGCTGCACGCCCACCAGGACGGCCTTGCTGCCCTGGCCCGCGCCGCCGGGTGGAGCTTCGCCGTGCACCGCACCGACCGGCCGCCGCAAACCGCGCTGCTGGGTCTGTGGGGCGCCCTGGCACGGGAGGCGGTGTGAGGGGCGGTGGCGAATGCCCCCACCCTAACCCTCCCCCGCTCGCGCGGGAGAGGGGACTGCCGCCGCTTCACCGAAATCCCCTCCCCCGCCGCAAGGTGGGGGAGGGTTAGGGTGGGGGCCCAACGCGACCACTTGGGAAAAGCACAACCAGACCGCACATTAGTTCCTTTCGTGCAGGAAGACCGTAAACGCTGATGCTGGGTTTCGGACCGATCGCCTTCGCCGTCCCGTGGGTCCTCACCGCGCTGGCCGTGCTGCCGGTGCTGTGGTGGCTGCTGCGGGTGACGCCGCCCGCCCCGCGCGTGGTCCGCTTCCCGGCCATCCGCCTGCTGCGCGACCTCGTGGCGCGGGAGGAAACACCGGCCCGCACGCCGCTGTGGCTGCTGATTCTGCGCCTGATCGTCGCCGCGCTGGTCATCCTGGCGCTGGCCGGGCCGCTGCTGAACCCGCGCGCCGCCCTGCCCGGAAGCGGGCCGCTGGTGCTTCTGGTGGACAACGGCTGGGCGTCGGGCCGCGACTGGCCGAACCGCCGCCGCACCATGGAGGAGCTGGTCGGGCAGGCCGAGCGGCAGAACCGCCCGGTGATCGTGCTGACCACCGCCCCGCCGGCCAGCGGCGAGAAGATCACCCCCACGCCCCCCCTGCCCGCCGCCGAGGCGCGCCGCATCGTCCAGGCCATCGAACCCCTGCCCTGGCCGACCGACCGCGCCGCCGCGCTTGAAGCGGTGCGCGCCCTGACCATGCGGGGCGCCGCGCACACCGTTTGGCTGTCCGACGGGCTGGGCGACAAGTTGGCCCGCGCGCTGGCCGAGGCGCTGCAACGGCTGGGGTC